>CAZBBU010000090.1:1273-6309 GCA_964489965.1 uncultured bacterium | reverse complement strand
GGTGAACTGAACGGTGTGGCTGTCGATCACGTCGACACTCTCGATCTGGTAGCCGTCCTCGCCGTAGTGGGCGCCGAACACGTAGGTGAACGAGGTGAAGGTCTTGCCCTGGTCCGTGTAGTTGAACTCATGGTCCAGGTGGTTCCAGCGGTCGAAGTTGAACTTGACTGCCTCGGCGTCGAACGGAGTGCCGTCCGTGAAGGAAACGCCCTCACGAAGCGTAAAGGTCCAGACGGTGGCGTCCTCGTTGGCTTCCCAGCTGGTGGCCAGCAGGGGCTCGATCTGGGCGCTGCCCTGGGCGAAGCCTACGAGGCGTTCCACGACCTGGATTGCCGGGGTGAGCGAGTTGCCGTCCTGGCCGGTATCCAGGGTGACGGGCAGGCCGGACTGGCCGACAACCAGGGTCTGGGCCGCGCCCAGCCCCAGAGTGGCCAGCAGGGCAAACGCTGCTAGATATTTCTTCATGCATTACCTCCAGAAGAAGCTACAAGTCTGCCCGGAACATTCACTCCAGGGCACTTGACTCGTGTGTGAAATATAGCATGACGTCAGAACGTGCGTCAGCCACGAAGCCGGCCCGGTCATTGTCGTCACGGAGTGACAACACCAGCGACTGGTTATGACCTGATTTCGCCGGTTTCTGGTATGATTGCGGATGAACTCTGACTCAGGAGAGAAACGGCGAGTCGCGGCCACACTGGTGGCTCGTGTCGCATGGTCGTAGGGGGTGACTCAATGGCGCGCAACAGGAAGTCCGCTGGCTACAAGGATTATCCGCTTCCGAAATCGTGGCTGGAGCTGCTTGCCACACTCAAACCCGCCAGCAGCCACGGCGCGCTGCCCAAGACCCCGGAGCTCTCCCCCGTCATCGACAGCATCCTGGAGCTGCTGACCGAACGTGAACGCGCCGTCCTGCACAGCCGCTGGATAAAGGGAGAAACCCTGGAAGCGACCGGTCAGCAGCTCGGCGGCATCACGCGTGAGAGGGTCAGGCAGATCGAGGCGCGAGCGGTGCGCCGCCTGCGTGAGAACCACGGCCTGCTGGGCTGCTTCCTGCGCTGGGTCGACGCGCGGGGTCTCTGCGTGGCACTGCTGCGGGACAGCCAGGCGGCACACTGGCCGGACGCCAGCAAGGAAGACCTGTGGCGCTTCATGGTTCAGGCCCTGACCGCGGTTACCCATCTCAAGTACGAAACCTCCAGGCTTCCGGACGGCAACTGGGTCCTGCGGGCTGACAGCTGCTGCACCGATCGGCTCCGGTTGCTGTTCGAAGCCGATCCGCGCTTCAGGAGCGTGGAGGAAGTGGCCGGGCACCTGGCCGTGGACCCGCTTGAGCTCGAACGCGCGGTAGGTTTCGAGGTGGCATTGCAACATTACAGCGGCGGGCTGCTGGGCTGGGCGCGCTGGAGCAACGCCGATTGCCTGGTGGCACTGGCCTGGCTGCTGGCCGACGCCGACATAAACAGCTGGCACTTCAGTCAGATGGCCAAGGCACTGGCGCTGGTATGGCCGGAACGGTTTGCGGGCACCAGTGGCCGGGACGTGCTGGGAATACTCTCACGCCCTGGCTTCACGGCCTGCCAGAACGCAGGTCGCAACGGCGTATGGCAGCTGACGGCCGTCGGTGACGGGCACCGCAACAACCGCGACGCAGTGGTGGCCCTGCTCGCCGACGCCGGCCGCCCCCTGGACAGCCAGGAGATCATGGCGGGCTTAAGACGCGAGGCAAGGCCTGAAACCATCCAGGCGCTGCTGATGCGTGACAGTGCCTTCAGACTGACCGAATCGGGTGATTTTACCCTGGCGACCGGTAAAGCGGCTGGGTAACGGCAAGTGTTGTACCGGGCCAGGCAGCACGTTAGCCTAGGCCGAATGGGCGGCAGGCAGCGGCCGTCGGAAGAGGACAACCGTGATATTCAGCCAGTTCTACGATACAGATCTTGCCCAGGGCAGTTACCTGATCGCCTGCGAGCAGAGCCGTGAGGCCGTGGTGGTGGACCCGCGGCGTGACGTGCAGGAGTACCTGGCCGAGGCTGAACGCCGGCGGCTGACCATCACGGCCGTTACCGAAACACACATCCATGCGGACTACCTGTCAGGCGCCCGTGAACTGGCCGAAGCCACCGGAGCGCGCCTGCTGCTTTCTGCCGAAGGCGGCCCGGACTGGCTCTACCGCTTCCCGCACGAGCCGCTCAAGCACGGCGACCGCATCACTGCAGGCAACGTGGAACTCACTGCTCTGCATACGCCTGGCCACACCCCTGAACACCTGTCGTTCCTGGTACGGGACATGGGCCAGGCCACGGAGCCGGGCTTCATGCTCACCGGCGATTTCGTGTTCGTGGGTGATGTGGGCCGGCCGGACCTGCTGGACGAAGTGCAGGCCGCTGAGGACAGCCGCTTCCCTGCCGCCCGCCGCCTGTTCGCTTCGCTGCGCGACCAGTTCCTGAGCCAGCCGGACTGGCTGCAGGTGTGGCCTGGCCACGGCGCCGGCAGCGCCTGCGGCAAGGCACTGGGCAGCGTCGCCAGCACCACCGTCGGCTACGAGCGCCGTTTCGCCTGGTGGGCGCCCTACCTGGAAACCGGTGATGAAGAAGGCTTCGTGAACGAACTGCTTGCCGGCCAACCTGACGCGCCCCGCTACTTCGGTCGCATGAAGAAGCAGAACCGCGCCGGTCCCGACCTGCTGGGTGACCTGCCACGCTTACGCGAGTTCAGCGCCCCCGAGTTGGCCGCCGGCAGCCACCAGCTGGTCGACACGCGCCCGCGGGCCGAGTACAACCAGGGCAGCGCGGCAGGCGCACTGCACATCCCCGCCGGTGCCAAGTTCGTGACCTACGCGAGCTACGTGCTGGACCCGGACACGCCCGGCCGGCCGCTGGTGCTGCTGGCAGGTGACGCCGCTCGCGCCGAGGAACTGCGGCAGAGCCTCCTGAGAGTCGGAATAGACAACGTGGCAGGCTTCATCACCAGCCTGGACGGCCTTCAGGAGAGCAGCGTGCCGCAGCTGCAACCCGAAGCGCTGGAGCAGACTGACGACTTCGTGCTCCTGGACGTACGAACCGCCAGTGAACACGAGGGAGGCAGCATCCCCGGTGCCAGCCAGATCTCCGCCGGACAGGTACTGAGCAGGCTCGAGGAACTGCAGCGGGACAAGCCCCTCATCGTCCACTGCCAATCCGGAGCCCGTGCCACACTCGTGGCCAGCGCCCTCAGGCTCAAGGGGTTCGATGCACGGGAACTGATCGGCAATTACCCCGGCTGGCTGGAGTGGCAGCGCCAGAAACTGGCCAGCGGGTAGCCGCGCGGTGGACGGACCGGACGAGCAGCGCGCAGAGCGGTTCCTGGTGGCCTTCAATGCCATCGACCGCGAGTTGCGCGGACGCCTGGGCCTCGACCGCAACAACTCGTTCAGGTCCGTAGTTGACCGCTACGCCTCTGAGAAACCGTGGTGGCGCCGAGACGCCGAATCGCTGCGCGCCTTCGCGGAGCTCCGTAACGTGGTGGTCCACGAGCGGTTCGAACGATTCAAGTACATCTCCATACCCGCCCCGGACGTGGTGAAAGAGATTGAGGCGATCCGCGACCGGCTGGTGAAACCGAAGACGGTGCAGCAGGTGGCGGGACGCGACGTGTTCACCATCGACAGTCAGGCCACACTTACCGAATTTCTCAGACTCGTGGAGCAGGAGCGCATCAACCAGGTGCCCGTCTACAGCCAGGGCACGTTCCAGGGACTGGTGACCAGCAAGGGCGTGTTGCGCTGGCTGGCGGAAAGCGTCGGCCAGAACGGTGCCAGGGTGGACCTGGACACGCTGGTCGTGCGGGAACTGCTCAGACTCGAGGGCAGCAGGCACAACTGCGACTTCGTGGCCCGGGACCTGCCCGTGGACGAGGCATCATTCATGTTCGCCCGCAATCCGCAACTGGAAGCGCTCCTGGTGACGGAACATGGCAAACGCGAACAGGGCCTGATCGGCATCATGACGCAGCGTGACGCAAGCCACCTCTTCGACTGAACTCACCGCAATGACACAGTGACAGGTCACCTGAGCAAAGACTGAGCCGGTGCTAATGTGCTGGCAAGTTCAAGAGGAGGCGTAGTCATGAGGTTCCTGCTGAACCTGACTGTGTTGGTTGCCTTGCAGCCCTTTGCCTCGGCGCCTGCCCAGGTGGAGTTGAACATCGCCACAGGGACTGTGGGGCTCGACTACGAACTGCTGCAGTCAGCCGTTACCCGCTTCATGCAGTACAACCCGGACGTGAGCGTCCGCCTGCTGTACACGCCCGAGTTCACAGATGACCGGCTGAGCCTGCTCAGCAACTTCTTCGAGGTGCAGTCCCCGCAGCTGGACGTGGTGCAGCTGGACACCATCTGGACGGATGAACTCGCAGAGCACCTGCGCGACCTGAGCGGGCTGGTCGCCGGTGACAGCGGGATCAACAGCCGCCTGCTGGAGCTGGCAACCACCGACGGTCGACTCGTGGGGGTGCCCTGGTTCACAGGCTTCGGTGTCCTCTACTACCGTTCGGACCTGCTGGCGGCTTACGGCTATGAGGCGCCCCCGGCCACCTGGCAGGAGCTGGAGGAGATGGCCGCGGCAATCCAGGCAGGCGAGCGCGCCAGGGGCAACAGTGAGTTCTGGGGGTACGTGTGGCAGGGCCACACCTACGAGGGTCTCACCGTGAACCTGCTCGAATGGATGGTCAGCAGTGGAGCGGGTTCCATCGTGGAACCACAAGGCCTGATCAGCATCGCCAATCCACGGGCCGAGGTGGTGATCCTGCGCGCCCGTGACTGGCTCGGCACTATCAGTCCCGCCGCGGTGCTCACTCACAGCGAGCAGGAGACACTCAGGGTGTTCTCCCACGGTAACGCCGCCTTCATGCGCAACTGGCCCTCCCTCAACGCCCTGCTGCGTGACAGCCCGCGCCTGGCCGGCCGTTACGGGGTGGCTGTTCTGCCAGTGGACCAGCTGGGCCCATCGTTACCCAGCGGCGTTCTGGGTGGCCAGGTGCTGGCGGTCAGCCGTTAC
>CAZBBU010000090.1:0-1263 GCA_964489965.1 uncultured bacterium | reverse complement strand
ACAGCAATCACCCTGAAGCCAGTTACAGGCTCGTGGCGTTCCTTGCTTCGGAGCAAACGCAGCGGGTCATGGCGCAGGACGGGTCGCGAATCCCGACGATGCCGGAGCTGTACTCCGACCCGGAAGTCCTGAGGAGCATGCCGATCCTGGAGCAGCTGGCCCCGGGTTTGGAGCAGGCGGCGTATCGCCCCGCGCTGCTGGCAACCGGCAAGTGGTCCGAGGTCTCCCGGGCCGTGTACCGGGCGGTCTACGAGCTGCTGCGATCCGATGCGGAACCGGGGCCTGCCCTGTGGGACCTGTCCGTGGAACTGCAGGCCTTGACCGGCTTGCCGGCCGGCCAGCCGCAGGCAGCACCGTGAGAGGGCTCCTGCTGCTGGCGCTGTTGCTGGTGCCGCTGGCCAGGGCCCAGTCGGCCCCACCGCCGGCATCGCTCCTGTTGTTCGGAGCCTTCACTTACGGTGGCGTGTGGTCCGGTGACGAGGAGATCGAGGCGCTGGAGAGGTTGCTGGGCAGGCGGCTTGACATCATCCACTGGTACATGAGCTGGCAGAACGAATGGGACGGCGAGCTGGTGGCCAGCGTGGCTGCTGAACGGCGCCTGCCTCTCATCAGTTGGCAGTCCAACCAGGTGTCACTGTCCGAGATCGTCTCGGGGGCGCGTGACGACTACATCCGCAGCTGGGCCCGCGGAGTCCGGGAGTTCGGCCGCGTGGTGTACCTGAGGCCCTTCCCCGAGATGAACGGCAACTGGAACAACTGGCATGGACAGCCCGGCCTGATGGTGGAGGCCTGGCGGCACATCGTGGAGATCTTCCGCAGCGAGGGCGCGGACAACGTCCGCTGGGTCTGGTCACCCAACGTGACTGACGAACCGCGCACTGAGGCCAACCGCATGGAGCACTACTTCCCAGGTGCGGAGTACGTGGACATCCTGGCGTTGGACGGCTTCAACTGGGGTTCGACCAGGCCCTACATCGGCTGGCGTTCCGCTGAGGAGATATTCAGGGAAGCCTACGACAGGATCACGCCACTGGACTCCGCGCCCGTCTGGTTCGCGGAGATAGGCAGCACAGATCAGGGAGGCGACAAGGGCGAGTGGGTTTATGACCTGCTCCGCAACTCCTGGACCTGGTTCCCCAGGCTGTCCGCCATAGTCTGGTTCGACGAGAACAAGGAAGCCGACTGGCGGGTCGCCTCGTCAAGCCAATCCGTGTCCGCCTTCCAGCTGCTGCCGTGAAGCACTTCAGTCCAGGGGCTGGTTGG
>CAZBBU010000089.1:0-6314 GCA_964489965.1 uncultured bacterium | reverse complement strand
ACAGGGCCACGTCCGCGGCCAGTTCGGGGTTCTCACTGTAGGCGCTGACGCCGAGCTGCCAGCCACCGAGGGTCGCTGCGGGCGCACCACCGTCACCGGCGGGAAGCGGCGAAACGTCGAAGTTGCCGGCGATCGAGCTGGTCTCAGCGTTGCCGAGCGAGTAGGCGTAGGGCCAGTTGCGCATGAACAGCGCGTTGCCGGCTTCCCACATGTTGCGGGCAGCTTCCTCATCGAAGCCGAGGACACCGGGCGGGCTGATCTGGCCGACCTGGGCTGCCATCTGATCGATGATGTCGATCGCTGCCTGGTTGTTGATGGTGATCACGCCGTCCGAGCTGATGATGGTGCCGCCGCCAGCGGACGCAACCCACTCGAGTGCGTTACAGGTCAGGCCTTCGTAGGCGTTGCCCTGGTAGACGTAGCCCCAGAAGTCACTGTTGCCTTCGGCGCGCTCGCCTTCCATGACGGTGGCCGCCATCTCCTCGAGCTCGTCCCAGGTTGCGGGCGGACCGTCGTAACCGTACTTCTCAAGCAGGTCCGTGCGGTAGTAGAGCAGGCCGGCGTCAGTGAACCAGGGGATGGCGATCAGGCGGCCATCAACGGTGTTGTTCTCGACGATCGCCGGGAAGTGCTCGCCTACGACGTCGGCAGCACCGTACTCGTAAAGGTCAACGAAGTGTTCGGCCAGGTCACCGGGCCAGATTACGTCGATCTGGTAGACGTCAACCTCGCTCGATTGTGCCTCGAAGAACTGCAGGTAGAGACCAAGGCGGTCATCGGCCATGTCAGGGGTGTCAAGAACGTTGATGGTCACGCCAGGGTTGGCTTCCATGTAGCGGGCAGCGGCGGCCTGGGCCAGTTCAAGTTCCTGTCCGACAGCACCGGCTGCGACGGTGATGGTCTGCGCCGTGACGGCCGAGAATGCGAGCGCACCTCCCAGTGCTGCTCCTAGAATCCATTTTCTCGTCATGTTTTCACCTCTCCTGTGTCTCCGGCTGGTATTGCCACAGGGAGCGTCAGATGGTCGCGACCAGCAGACTCTGGCTTCCTTGATGGCGTGGCATGTGCCGGCCCACACAAACCGAACCGCTGTCAGCTGGAGCCGGCAACCTGGTTGCCGGTCGGCGTGCAGGCCTTCCAGCCCACTACGGGAACGATTTGATGTCCGGACTTTACCACAGGTCACCGGCCCAGCCGCTGTTACTCACGCATGCCGCCATTGCGCGCGCGTTAACGCAAGTGCTATCCTCTGATACCATGAATAGCCCCCACAGTTCAGGAAAGTTACTGCACAAGGCTGTATTCGCTTCGGCCGCCGCCCTCCTCGCCTCACTGGCCCTGGCCCAGGAGCCGCTGGCGCCGATCGAACTGCTCACCACCACCGAGGCCTATGACCCGATCCGTTACGAATCCGCGTTCATAGTCGCCGAGGCCTGGAGGCAGCTTGGCTTCGAGGTGAACGTCAGGCCAACGGAGTTCAACACCCTCCTGGCACAGTTCTATGACGAGCAGGATTTCGACGCCGCTGTCGTGGGCTGGTCCGGCCGCGTCGACCGCCTGGATCCGCAGCATTACCTGGCGACCCTTGATTCGCGCCAGAGCCAGCTCGGTGCCAATAACCCCGGCGGCTACAACAACCCTGAGTACGACGCGCTGTTCGACGCACAGTCGCGCGAGTTCGACACCGCTGCCCGCCAGGCAATCGTTCACGAGATGCAGGAAGTCTCCGCTTCCGATGCACCACTGGTCGTTCTCTACCACCGCGACGAAGTGGTGGCATACAACTCGGGCACCTTCACCGATTACGTCACCATGGCCGGCGAGGCGCTCTACAACGAGTGGACCCCCATGGAAGTCACTCCCCTGACGGACGCCACCGCGCTTCGCATCGGCTCGCCACAGGAGCCCGACAACCTCAACCCGGTCTCAAGCACCTCGGTGTGGGGCTGGAAGTGGATGCGCATGTACTACGACAAGCTCGTGCGCCTGAGCCCCGACATCGAGCCGATCCCGTGGATGGCTGAGAGCATCACCGCCGTAGACGAGACGACCGTCGATGTCGTCCTGCGTGACGGCCAGACCTGGCATGACGGTGAAGCCGTTACCGCCGAGGACGTCAAGTTCACCTACGACTATTACGCCAGCCAGGAGTACGCCTACTTCAACGCCTTCCTCGCCCAGATCGAGTCCGTGGACATCACCGGCGACAACAGCGTGCGCTTCAACCTGAGCGAACCGTTCGCACCGCTCGTCACCGTCACCTTCTCGCAGATCCCGATCCTGCCCGAGCACATCTGGTCCGGCATCGAGAACGCTGGCGACCTGACTCCCGCCAACACGCCGACTGTCGGCTCCGGCCCCTTCATCTACGACCGTTACGACCGTGGCGAGTTCATGCGCCTCGTCAAGAACGAGAACCACTTCATGGCTGACGACATCGCGATCGACGCCATCGAGATGACCGTCTACGCCGATGCCGAGGGTGTCTTCACCGGCCTGATCACCGGCGAGATCGACTTCACCGCCTGGCGCCTCGAGCCCGGCCAGATCCCCCTGGCTGAGGACAACAGCAACCTGACCGTGGTCAGCGTGCCCGACTTCGGCTACTACCACCTGACCTGGAACCTGCGCCGCGCTCCGTTCGACGACCTGGCAGCGCGCCGCGCCCTGGCGCACGCCGTGGACCAGGAGCGCATGGTCAACGTGCTGCTCGACGGTCGTGGCGAGATCGGCACCAGCGTGGTCGCGCCCGTCAACGCCTTCTGGCACAACCCGTTCGTCGAGCGCTTCGATTACGACCTCGACCTGGCCCGTCAGCTGCTCGAAGAGGCAGGTTACAGCTGGGACGCGGACGGCCGTATTCAGCGCTGATTCCTTGAGCTGAGCAAGCAGTTTACCCAAGGCCGGGAGGAAGCCTCATCCACCTCCCGGCCTCCCTTGTTGCCGGCACCCGGAGGTTCTCACCTTGATCAGTTCCACCAATACCGATGCCTAGCGCCTCATACGCACTGAAGCGCGGCCTGCAGGCGATCGGCACGCTGTTCGTGATCGTCACGCTGCTGTTCTTCCTGTTCCGACTGGGCCTGCCCGACCCGACCGCGTCGCTGGTCACGATGGGCTTCAGTCCGGAAGACCGGGCGCTGCTGCGGGAACGGTTCGGTCTGGACCGGCCGCTGCTCGAACAGTACTTCCTGTACCTGCGGAACGTGCTGCAGGGCGATTTCGGCACCTCCTTCTACTACAACGCCCCGGTTGCGGACATCATCTGGGAGAAGTTCGGCAACACCATGGTCCTGATGATCGTGGCCATCGCCGCTGCCTACGGCCTGGGCATCCCGCTGGGCGCCTGGCTCTCCTGGCGGCGCGGCCGTCCGGCCGACACCATCGGCATCATCCTCGGCCTCATGTTCCGCTCCGCACCCATGTTCTGGACGGGCATGATCGCAGTGCTGCTGTTCGGGGTGACGCTGGGCTGGCTGCCCACCTCGGGCATGCGGACGCTGCCCTACGAGGCCACCGGCTTCTTCGACAAGATATTCACGCTGGACTTCCTGCAGCACCTGATAATGCCCACGCTGGTCATCGCACTCTTCTACCTGGGCACGCCACTGCTGATCATGCGGAACACGATGCTCGAGGTGTACGGCGAGGACTTCATCGAGATGGCCCGGGCCAAGGGCCTGACGGAGCAGCGCATCCTGTACCGGCACGCGGCACGCAACGCCCTTCTGCCGGTGATCACCCAGCTCGCGGTGACCATCGGCCTGGCGGCAGGAGGGCAGGTGGTTGTCGAAGTCGTCTTCAGCTGGCCGGGCCTCGGCCGCGAGGTGCTGCAGGCGGTGCGCGCGTCGGACTTCCCGCTGGCACAGGCAACCTTCCTGCTGCTGGCAGTGCTGGTGATCGTCATGAACTTCCTGGCCGACATGGTCTACGGCGTGCTTGATCCCAGGGTGAAGCTCAAGTGAAAGGCATCCTTCCTGCCCTGAGACTGGTGATCGCAGATCCGCTGGCGATCACCGGCAGCGTGATCCTGCTGCTGGTGATGGCCATGGCCCTGTTCGCGCCACTGATCGCAACCCACGACCCCTGGGCGATCGCCGAGGAGGAAGAGGGCTCCGTGCTGACGTTCGACGGTCAGGACTGGCGGCTCAATGCGGCCCTCGGCCCGCTGGCCCTGTCCGGCATCGCCAGCCCGCCGAGCGGGCAGTCCATCGTCGTCGGCCGTCAGGGCAGCGTCTGGCAACGTGTCGACGGCCACTGGCATGACATCGAGACGGATCTGAACGTCGATCTGAACGAAGTCAGCATCAACGAATCAGGTGAGCTCCTGGTGGTCGGGGACGGCGGCCTGCTGGCCCTGCGCCCGGGACCTGAAGAACCATGGCAGCCACTCGAGACCGGTACCGACCAGAACCTGACCGGCGTGGCCTGGCTGGCTGACGGCAGAGCGCTGGCGGTCGGTGCGGGCGAGACGATACTGCAGCTGACCGGCACTGACGTCACCCAGCTGGAAAGCCCGCTGGGTCGCGGAATCGACCTGACGGCCGTGGCCGCCGACGGCGAAGGAGCCCTGATAGTCGGGCAGCGCGGCGTGACCATCGCACTGCAGAACGGTGAGCTTGCACTGCAGACACTGCCGAGCTTCCGCGACTTCAACGACGTCCACATCGCCGCCGACGGAACTGCCCTCGTCGTGGGCGAGCGCGGCACGCTGCTCAGGCGCGTTTCCGGCGAATGGCTGGAGGACAGCTCCCCGGACAGCCGCGCCCTGCGCGCCGCCTGGATAAGCGAGGACGGCACGGCACTGGCCGCCGGCCGCAACGGTGTGGTCCTGCAGTTCGACGGAACGGCCTGGGAACGCCTGGAGACGGCGACTGAACGCCACTTCCGCGCCATAGGCCTGGTGGACGGGCAACTGGCAGTCATCGGCTCAGACGCGTTCGTCAACAAGCTGGCACCGCCCAGCAGCCAGCACTGGTTCGGCACGGACCACCTGGGCCGCGACCTCTTCAGCCAGAACGTGTTCGGTTCCCGCATCGCCCTGCTGGTGGGCTTCCTGGGAGCCTCCCTGGTCGTGCTTATCGGCACCAACGTCGGCCTGTTCGCCGGCTACTTCCGGGGCCGCACCGACAACATCCTCATGCGCATCGTGGACGTGATGTACGGCATCCCGTTCGAACCGTTCGCCATGATCCTGGTGCTGCTGTTCGACCCGAGCCTGACCATAGTCATCGTGGCGGTGTCGCTGCTCACCTGGCGCACCGTGGCCCGCCTGATCCGCTCACAGGTGCTGTCGCTCTCAGAACGGCCCTTCGTGAAGGCCGCGCGCGTGGCCGGCGCGTCCGACATGCGCATCCTCTATCTGCACATCGCCCCGAACATCCTGCCGCTGGTCCTGCTGCAGCTTGCCATCATCGTCGGCTCGTCCATCATCGCCGAGGCAACGCTCTCGTTCCTGGGCCTGGGGCCGCCCCAGAGCATCTCCTGGGGCGGCATCCTCCACAACGCCCGCCTGTCCGGCGCCTGGCGCACCGCGTGGTGGTGGAACCTGCCACCCGGCATCTTCATCATGCTCACCGTGCTGGGCGTGTTCTTCATCTCCCGCTCGCTTGAAGTGATGGCCAACCCGCGCCTGAGGTCCCGCTGATGAACAGCACAGTCAAGAATGAACTTTTGCTGGACGTGAACAACCTGTCCGTCCACTACCGCACCGGCACCGGTCCGGTCCGCGCAGTCGACGGCATCGACCTGAAACTTCGCCCCGGCGAAGCCATGGGCCTGGTAGGTGAGTCCGGCTGCGGCAAGACCACGGCCGCGAAGAGCCTGCTGCGCCTGCTGCCGCCCAACGGCAGCATCGCGGGCGGCAGCGTCGGCTTCGACGGCCGCGACCTCGTGACTCTCGACGAGGAAAGCATGCGCCGCACGCGCTGGAAGGACATCGCCTGGATCTCCCAGGCGGCAATGAACGCTCTGGACCCCATCTACCGCGTGGGCGACCAGATCGTGGAGGCGATGCAGGCACACGTCAGGATCAGCCGCAAGGACGGCCTGGCGCGAGCGGCCGAACTGTTCCGCGAGGTCGGCATCGATCCCGGCCGTGTGGGAGCCTACCCGTTCGAGATGTCGGGCGGCATGAAGCAGCGTGCCGGCATCGCCATGGCGCTGGCGCTGGAACCCCGGCTCATCATCGCGGACGAGCCCACCACCGCCCTGGACGTGGTCACCCAGGCGCAGATCCTGGCCCGGCTGGCCCGGCTGCGGCGTGAGCACGGCATGGCGCTGCTGTTCATCACCCACGACATAAGCGTCGTGGT
>CAZBBU010000088.1:0-6344 GCA_964489965.1 uncultured bacterium | reverse complement strand
CGTCAACCAGCACGTCGCCGGAGGTGATCTCGTACTGCGGGTCACCGGCTATGACTTTTGCCAGCGTGGACTTGCCTGAGCCGTTGGGCCCCATGAGCGCGTGCACCTCACCGGCGGGTACCGTGAGGTCAACGCCCTTCAGAATCTCGTCACCATCAACGATACGCGCGTGCAGGCCGCGTATCTCAAGCTTGTTGTCTGCCACGTTATCTCCTGCTTTCCTGGGATGTTTCGTCCTTGCGGGCCGACCCGTGGCGCCCGTCTTTCTAGGACTGATTCCGAGTTTCAGTATACCCGAGCGGACTGCCCGGGTACGTAATCGCCCCGCCTCAACCGCGCCGCCGGAACCAGCCGAAGGGGCCGCGGCGTGCGGACCGGTCATCATCGCCGGCGGCCTCCGGCAGTTTCCTGCTTGCCCTGCCCGTGGCCACGGTGTGGCTCTGCAGGTCGATACCGCTGGCGCGCTCGAACTCCTCACGGAACTCCTTGACGCTCGCGTGGCGCCGGCCACGTTCACGCGACATGGCCCGGCTCACGACGCCCGCCAGTTCGCGCGGCACGTCCTTGCGGTAGTAGCTGATCGGCCTCGGCAGGCTGGAAGTGTGGGCGTGCATGAGCTGTTCGTACGTGTCACCCGTGAAGGGCCGCTGGCCCGTCAGCACCTCAAAGGCCAGGATGCCGAGGCTGTAGACGTCACTGGCGTAGCTCGCCGCCTGCCCTTCGAAGATCTCGGGTGCCATGTAGAAGGCGGTGCCGACCCGGTCCTTGTTCTCCTCGCTTACGAAGCAACCGGTGCCGAAGTCGCCGAGCTTGGCGACGCCGTCACCGGTCAGGAACACGTTGGCCGGCTTGACGTCGCGGTGCAGCACCTGCTGTGCGTGTGTCTGCTCCAGGCCTGCCGCCACGTCCCGGACGAGGCGCACGGCCAGTTCCAGCGGGCCGGTGCGGCCCTCGATCAGAAGCTGGTCCAGGGTGCCGCCCGCGCAGTACTCGAGCGCGAGGAAGGCGTGCGGGCCGGTGGGGCTGCCCGCGTAGCCAGCCACGATGTGCGGGTGCCGCAGGCTGAGGGTGATCTGCACCTCGTTCTCGAACATGCGCCGCAGCACCGGCTGGACGTGCACTTCGGGGCGTGGCAATTTCAGTGCCAGGTCGCCCATGGTGGCGTGCCTCACCAGGTAGACGTTTGAGGTCTGCCCTGAGCCCAGCCTGTAGCGGACGGTATATCCGGGTGGAACGAAGTCTGGCGCGTCCATGGTCAAAGCGGGCGTTCCTGCCGCCTCAGAGCTCGAACGCCTCCGAGACGGCCGGGACGAGGCAGCGGCTGCCGGTCTCTGCCTCCACCCGGCGCGCGAACTCCGCGGCGTCCTGGCGGATGGGCGGGAAGGTGTTGTAGTGAATCGGGACCACCAGATCGGGCTTCAGGAGCCTCACTGCTTCCAGGGCCTCGTCCGGGCCCTTGGTGAAGTTGCTGCCGATCGGCAGCAAGGCCAGGTCCAGGCCCACCTGCCCGATGAGGGTCATGTCCGAGAACAGCGCGGTGTCACCCGCGTGATAGACGTTCTTGCCCCCGACCTCCAGGAGTACCCCCATGGGCATGCCGCCGTAAGTACCGTCTGGCAGCGAGCTCGAATGCCAGGCTGGCGTGAACTTGAGCCTGCCGAAGGTGTACGGCGCCCAGCCGCCGATGTTCATCTGACTGCTGTTCTCAAGCCCCTGTCCGGCGAACCAGCCGCAGATCTCCGGGTTGGAGATGAGCTGCGCGCCTCTGCGCCGGCCGATCTCGGCCACGTCAGTCACGTGGTCACCGTGACCGTGTGTCACCACGATGAAGTCCGGGTCATGGTCGGCCGCCGCGGTGACCGCGCTCGGGTTGCCGCTGAAGAACGGGTCGATCAGGATGTCCGACTCGCCGTCAGTGAGCGAGACGGTGGCGTGCCCGTGCCAGGTGACCCTGGTCATGACGGCCGCCCCCACCGGCTGAAGTGCGTGGTCATCGCGCCGTGTTCAGGTAGAAGAAGTAGACGATGGCGCAGACGACGGGCAAACCGGCAAGCCCGATGGCCATCAGGTCCCTCTTCATGGCGTAGAACACCCAGCCGAACAGGCTGAGAAGCACCACGACCGGGTAGCTCAGGTACAGGATGCGCTCCACGTTGTTCAGTCTGGCGATCTCCACCAGCTGGCCGCCGTTGCCGGTGAAGAGCAGAATCGCTCCTGTCAGCCAGAAGTAGAGGATGCCGAAGGAGCCCAGGTGGGCGCCAAGCATGCCGAAGACAGTGAGTACCCTGTCGTTGTCGGTCGCGCTGCGCTGAGTGCGCGTGTCAGGCACGGAAGAAACCATGGTTCAAACCCCTTTCAGGACTGCATGCTGAACCCATCGTGCCACAAGCCGGCACTTCAGTGCGAGAGGCCAAGCTCCAGCAGGGCCTTGTGCAGCGAGTCGGCGTCGGTTGCCACGGCGTCCGGCACGATTTCCTCCGGCAGCCACTCCAGGTCCGGCTCCCCACTCACGGTCAGCTCAGCCGTGAACCACACGCCTTTCATGCCCAGCTTCTGGGCGCCACCCACATCCTTACGGCGGCTGTCACCGATCATTGCCACCTGTTCCGGGGCCACGTCCCACTCAGCAAGGACTGCCTCGAACACGTGAGGACTGGGCTTGCGGTAACCCGCGCTGACTGAAGTGACCAGCGGGTCGATCAGGCTGGCCAGGCCGATGCGGCTGATTATCTGGCGGGTCAGTTCATGCGAGCGGGTGTTGGAGGCCACGCCCAGCCTCACCTTGCCGGCCAGACTGCGAACCAGCTGCGGCATCCCGGGAATCGCCAGTGCACCTTCTGCTTCGGGCCGCACGAACTCGCTTTCCAGCCAGGCGAGCAGCTCTTCATCGGAGTCAACCTCGTACTCGCGCAGCACCTGCTCCAGATGCTGCCGGGTCGTGCCCGTCTGAACGAAGTCCCGCCCTTCCTTGGGGCTGTGGCGCCTGATGGACACGAGCCTGTCAGCCAGACCGGGCGCATCGCGGATGAGCCCCCGTTCCCGCAGGAGCAGTGCCACCCGCCAGGAATTCGCCTTGTCGAAATGCTGACCGTTGCCCCAGATCAGGGTCCCACCGACGTCAAGAATGATGGCGCGGATCATTGGCTCAGTCTACCCGCGCCGGTCTCACCCATTGGTATGACGACTCAGCCGGGACCCGAAACTACACTTGAGTCAGGAAGGATGACTGCAATGAGTGACAGCAGCAACCAGGAACGCAAGCAATACACGGAAGAATTCACCGTCTCGGGCGACGCCGTAGTCGCCAAGGTCAAGGAACTCATCCACGAGGGCAACATCCGGCGCATCGCCATCAAGAACGAAGAGGGCCGCACGCTGATCGAGATCCCCCTGACCATAGGCGTCATCGGCAGCCTGCTGCTGCCGGTCTGGGCTGCCATCGGTGCAATCGCAGCCATCGCAGCCAGACTGACCATCAGCGTTGAACGCGTCGCGCCCGCGGAGGCACAGCCTGAACCGGCCGGCGAAGACGAAACCAGACAGATCAACCCTCGCGCCTAGATACACCTCATACGGGGACAGGAGCTGACATGACCGACCAGAACAACAACCGTGAAGCTGACCAGCGCCAGCAGAACAGCCAGCCGACAGGAGGCGTGGACTTCGCAGCCATGCTGAACGGCATACTCGCAGCAGGCAACCGCCGCCGTCTGGTACTGCGACACCGGGGCGAGACCGTACTGCGCCTGCCCCTGACCGTGGTGGCGGTCGTGGCGCTGATCCTGCTCTGGCAGTCCGCGTTCCTGCTGGTGGCCCTGGTGGCGCTGGTGTTCTTCCTGCAGATCCAGGTCTCGCTGGAACGTCGCAGTGACGTGCAGCAGCACAACCCGAACTATCGGGACTAGCCACACTTCATCAGACAGACAGGGCGATGGGGTCCGGCCGGAAGTGCCGGACCCCATCCTGCTGCCTGCACGACTGCCGGGGGCAGCACAATGCCTTCATTGATGAGTTGTTATACTCCTCTATTGTCCGTTTGACCGACGGGCCGAGCCCTGGAGCAGACCGGCTGCGCACCAACTGATGGCCGCCGTCGCCGGGCATTCTCCTGAAAGCAGGCGAGTCAAGTTGCAGAAGCTGATCATCCGTGGAGCCCGCGCGCACAACCTGAAAAGCGTGGACGTGGAGCTTCCGCGCAACAAGTTCATAGTGTTCACCGGCGTGTCCGGTTCAGGCAAATCAACCCTGGCGTTTGACACCATCTACGCCGAAGGTCAGCGTCGCTACGTGGAGAGCCTGTCCGCCTACGCCCGGCAGTTCCTTGGGATCATGGACAAGCCGGACGTTGACGTGATCGAGGGCCTGTCGCCCGCCATCTCCATCGACCAGAAGACCACCAGCCACAACCCCCGCTCCACCGTGGGCACGGTGACCGAGATTCACGATTACCTGCGGCTGCTGTTCGCGCGCGCCGGCCTGCCGCACTGCCCGGTATGCGGCCGGGAGATAACCAGGCAGTCAGCCAGCGAGATCGTCAGCCAGCTGCTGGAGCGCTTCAGCGAATCCCGCGCCCTGCTGCTGGCACCACTGGTGCGGGGCCGCAAGGGTGAGTACCGCAAACTGTTGGCGGACCTGAAGCGCGAGGGCTTCGCCCGCGTCCGCCTGGACGGCCAGGTGATGACGCTGGACGAGGCGCTGGCCGCGGACATCGAGCGGGCAGTGAAGCATGACATTGACCTGGTGGTGGACCGCGTGGTTCTGCGCGAGGAAGACCGCAGCCGCATCGCCGAATCCGTGGAACTGGCCCTGGCCCGGGCCGAGGGACTGCTGCGCGTGCAGCTGCCCGATCAGGACATCGATGAGCTGTTCTCCGAGAAGTTCGCCTGCCCCGAGCACGGCACCTTCCTGGAGGAACTGGAGCCGCGGGTGTTCTCGTTCAACTCGCCGTTCGGTGCCTGCACCGAGTGCAGCGGCCTGGGTTACCTGCAGCAGTTCGATCCGCAGCTGCTGATCCCCGATGACAGCCTCTCCATCGCCGGCGGCGCCATAGCCCCCTGGACGGGCGGTCAGGGGGCCGGCCAGAAGGTGCATTACTGGGACCGGCTCAAGGCACTGTCGAACAGCCTTGACTTTGACCTGGCCACGCCCTGGCGTGACCTGGACCCCAAGGTTCAGAAGGCCATCCTGGAGGGCACCAGCGAACCGATTGACGTGGTGTACCGCCGCGGTTCCAAGGAAACCATGCGCTTCCGGGCTGAGTTCGAGGGCGTGATCCGCAACCTGGAGCGAAGGCTCGCCGAGTCGTCGTCTGATTTCATGCGGGAACGACTCGAAGAGTTCATGTCGATGGTGCCCTGCCCCCATTGCGGCGGAACGCGCTACAAGCCTGAGGTGCTGGCCGTCACCGTGGCGGGCCGGAACATCGCGGAGGTATCCGGCATGTCCGTGCTGGACGCCGTCACCTTCTTCACTGACCTGGACCTGCCCGGTGCCGCCGGCGCCGTCGCCCGCCCGATCATGCGCGAGGTCCGCGGCAGGCTGGGCTTCCTGGAGGACGTGGGGCTTGACTACCTGTCGCTCGACCGCGCAGCCAACACGCTCTCCGGCGGCGAGGCGCAGCGGATCCGCCTGGCCACCCAGGTAGGTTCCGGCCTGACCGGTGTGCTGTACGTGCTCGACGAGCCCTCCATCGGGCTCCATCCCCGTGACAACGAACGGCTGCTCAAGACGCTGCTTCACCTGCGGGACCTGGACAACACGCTGATAGTGGTTGAGCACGACGAAGAGACCATGCGGGCGGCCGACTACATCGTTGACCTGGGCCCGGCTGCCGGCGTGCACGGCGGCGAGATCGTGGCCAGCGGCACCCCGGCGGAACTGACCGCCAACCGCGATTCACTCACCGCCGCCTACCTGCGGGGCGAGAAGTCGATTCCCGTTCCCGCCAGGCGCCGTGACGGCAACGGCAAACGCCTCAAGGTGGTGGGGGCGCGTGAGAACAACCTGCGCAACATCGACGTGAACATCCCGCTGGGCACCCTCACCTGCGTCACGGGCGCCTCCGGCTCCGGCAAGTCCACGCTGGTACACGGCATCCTGCACGCCAGCCTTGCCAGGAACCTGTACCGCGCCCGCCGCATCCCCGGAGCGCATGACAAGATCCTGGGAACCGAGCATATCGACAAGGTCATCGAGATCGACCAGAGCCCCATCGGCCGGACGCCGCGCAGCAACCCGGCGACCTACACCGGCATCTTCACCGAGATCCGCGACCTGTTCGCCCGCGCGCCCGAAGCGCGCAAGCGCGGCTACAAAGCCGGCCGCTTCTCCTTCAACGTCAAGGG
>CAZBBU010000087.1:4995-6352 GCA_964489965.1 uncultured bacterium | reverse complement strand
CGGGAAGAAGCTTCCCCCCGTGAGCAGCGTGGCAACGATCCCCGAGATTACGGCCAGCAGCGCGAAGCCAATGAGCAAGTCCGGCCAGTTTCTCCTTATCCAGTCCATGACATCATTCTATTACTGCGTCCATGAGTTGCAACAGAGAGGAACACCGTGCCACTCACGCGCCGTTAACCCCCGCGCGTGGGCCTGGGTGCGATCCTGGCCTCAGAAGTACTCTTCCAGAGCCTGTGCCGCGGCCGAATGGCCGTTCTGAAGTGCAGCCTCGAAGGCGTCACGGGCAGCGGTGCGGCGGTTCTGGGACAGGAGTGCCCAGCCCAGGTTGTACTGGCTCAGTCCGTCATTCGGGTTGAGTTCCAGCAACTCAAGGTAGATGAACTCGGCATCCGCGTATCGGGCTGCGGCCAGGTAGGCGGCCGCCAGGTTGGCTTTGGCGTCACGCCCGCTGGGGTCAAGCTGCACACTGCGCTCGTAATACTGGATGGCCTGTTCGAAGTTGCCGAGCTGGTACTCGGCGAGGCCCGCCCACAGTTGCGCCTGCGCGTCTCCGGGACGGGCGGCTACCACCTCGGCAAGCTGCGCAGCGGCAGTTTCGTAATTGCCGAGCCTGTAGTGGGAACGGCCGGCCAACAGGCCTGCCTGCGCCTGCAGCTGCGGGTCACTGAGGAGACCCAGTGCCAGGTCCGCCTGCTCCAGCGCGGCTTCCGAGTTGCCGGCCTGGTCGTAGGCCGTGGCCAGGGCCAGGCGAGCCTCACCACTGGCTGCCGCCCTGACGACCGCGGTTTCCAGCGGGCCGATGGCCTCGGCGGTGCGGCCCGCCTCCAGGTGGCTGAGCCCCAGGTTGTAATGAGCCTGCCAGGATGCCGGGTCCACGGTCGCGGCGCGCTGGAATGAAGCCAGTGCCTCGGCGCTCTGGCCCAGCCGCCTCTGCAGAAGTCCGAGTTTGATGTAAACGCCCGCCTGAACGCTGGCCGAGCCGTTCTCCTCCGCCTTGCGGATGGCCCGCTCCAATGCCCGCAGGGCGTAGTCCGTCTGGCCCTGCTCCAGGTAGATGTCAGCGATCAGGGAGCTGACACGGTAATCGCGGTTCTCACTGTCATCAAGCTCCACCAGAAGCGGCAGCGCGTCCAGACCACTGCCGGCACGGTAGAGCGCTTCAGCGTGCAGGTACCTGACGTCCCGGTCAGACGGCTCGATGACCAGCGCGGACTCGTAAGCCTCGGCGGCACCGGCGTAGTCATCCACGAGTTTCAGCTGGCCGGCAAGCCCGAGCCAGGCGTTGAACTCATCCTCCAGCGAAGCCTCAGGGGCGGCGTTCTCAAGTGCCGCCCGGAACGATGCCGCGGCCTCGCCC
>CAZBBU010000087.1:0-4985 GCA_964489965.1 uncultured bacterium | reverse complement strand
ATGCGCAGGCGGGCGTAAGTGACAGCCTGGTTGTAATGACCGTCGAAACGCTCGGGGTAGAGGCGTGCCACCTCACCGAATGAGAACAGCGCCGCCTGGTAGTCGCCCCGGTTGTACTCGGACAGGCCCAGGCCGAAGTGTGCGTCACCCAAACGGTAGTCGAGTCCGATCGCCTCCAGGTATGCGCTCTTGGCCTCCTCCAGGTCACCGGCAGCCATGAGTGCGTCACCCAGGTTGACCCAGGCGACGGCGTTCTGCCCGTCCTCGTTCACCACGCTGCGCAGCTCTGCCACAGACGGTGCCTGCGCGCTGGCGACGGCGCCGGTAAGCAGTGAGGCCGCGATCACCAGTCGGACGAGTCTTCTGGCTGACTTTTCGGTAAAGGTGAGCATTCCCCGCCTCCAGACGAGTAAAGAGCCGGTAATGAAATCCCCGGATTTGGACTCCGTGCCGACGGAGCAGCTGTTACGACACGGCCCTGAATTCAACCCCAAGTCTAATACGCGATGGGGAGGCTTTCGTGTGAAATCCGCTGCAAGGACAACTGCCCGCAGGCGGCACCCGCGTCCTGACCGCGGCTGAACCGCACTGATACGGAGACACCCTCGGCTTCAAGCCTGTCCCTGAACACCTGAATGACGTCACGTGAGCTGCTGCTGAACTCTGAAGCCTGCCAGGGATTGAAAGGAATCAGGTTCACGTGGCTGGTCAGCCCCCTGAGCCGTTCGGCAAGCTTGTCAGCCTGCCACTCGTGGTCGTTCACGCCCTCAAGCATCGTGTATTCGATGGTGACGCGGCGCTTCATGGCCTTCTGCCACTCGTGCAGTGAGGCGATGATGTTCTCTATCGAGTGGGCGTGCGCAGTCGGGATGATCTGCCGGCGCGTCTCTTCGTCGGGGGCGTGCAGGCTCACGGCCAGTGTCAGCGGCAGGCCTTCGGCTGTCAGTTGCCGGATCTTGCCGGGCAGTCCGACGGTGGACAGCGTGATCCGGCGCGGTGACATGTCGAGTCCGCGCGGGTCAAGCCAGTTGCGGATCGCGCCCAGTGCGTTGCGGTAATTGAGCAGCGCCTCGCCCATTCCCATCAGCACCACATTGCGGATCGACCTGGGCGGAATCGCCTCGGCCCAGGCGACGGCCAGCAGCTGGGCCACGATCTCCCCGGAAGTCAGGTTGCGTCCGAAGCCCATGGCGCCGGTGGCACAGAAGGCGCAGCCGGCCGGGCAGCCCACCATGCTGGAGACGCAGATGGTGCGGCGGTTGGCGTAGGGCATGTAGACCGCTTCAGTCTGCTTGCCGTCATGCAACGTGAACAGGTAGCGCACCGAGCCGTCCGCCGAGGGGAAACGCTCGTGGGACACGAACGGATCGATCTGCCACTCCCCCGCCAGCTGGCCACGCCAGTCGGCGGGCAGGTTGGTCATGTCAGCGAAGTCGCGTGCGCCCTTGACGTATATCCAGTCCGCGAGTTGGTCTGCGCGGTAAGCCCGCCCGTCATCCGGCAGGTCACCCAGTGCAAGGTCAAGTATGTTCTTCAGTCCACTGCTCACGTTGTGGCAGCATAGCGCCACTTGCGGCCCGCTGGCATGGTTCCGGGCGACGCTGCTATGCTTGACGGGCAACACTTTAGGAGGTCAGACGTGGCAGCGAGGCGCAAGGTCAAGACCCTCGGCATGGTGCTGGCGGGCGGCAAGGGCAGCCGGCTGCACCCGCTGACCAGCAAGCGGACGAAGCCTGCCGTGCCGTTCGGCAGCAAGTACCGCATCATCGACTTCGCGCTGAACAACATGATCAACTCCGGCATCTACGGGATGTACATCCTCACGCAGTTCAAAGCCCAGAGCCTGACGGAGCACATCCAGCGCAACTGGCGCTTCGGTACGTTTCTGGACGAGTACTTCATCACCCTGGCGCCGGCACAGATGTACCTGTTCGAAGAACTGGGTGCGGAGTGGTACCGCGGCACGGCGGACGCGATCTACCAGAACCTCCACCTGATCGCGGGGCGTGACGTTGACCTGCTGGCCATCTTCTCGGGTGACCACATATACAAGATGGACATCTCCCACATGATCGAGTACCACCTGGACAAGAACGCCGACATCACGATCGCCGCCTACCCCACCCCGCTGGCGGATGCGCAGCGTTTCGGGGTGCTGCAGGTGGACAGCGACTTCCGCATCACGGAGTTCCAGGAGAAACCGGAAGAACCGCGGCCCATGCCCAGCCGCCCGGACCACGCGCTGGCCTCAATGGGTAATTACATCTTCTCCAGTGACGTCCTGACGGAACTTCTGAACCAGGACGCCCGCAACCGTGAGAGTGACCATGACTTCGGCAAGGACATCCTGCCGGGCGCGCTGGAACGTGGCCTCAACCTGTATGCCTACGATTTCGCGCGCAACCCGATTCCCGGCCAGGAGGGGCCGAATACCTACTGGCGGGACGTGGGCACGCTCGATTCGTACCACGCGGCCAGCATGGACCTGGTGGCGGTGGTGCCGGAGTTCGACCTGTTCAACGAGGCCTGGCCCCTGCGCACCTCGGCCGAGTTCAGCCCACCAGCCAAGTTCGTTCATGACATCGACGGCCGGCGCGGCCAGGCGCTCAACTCGCTGGTGGCCGGCGGCGTGATCGTATCGGGTTCCACCGTCAGGGAGTCAGTGGTCGCGAGACGCGTTCGCCTCCACTCGCACAGCCTGGTGGAACGCAGCGTCCTGTTTGACAACGTCACCATCGGCCGGCACTGCGTGGTGCGCAACGCGATCATCGACAAGAACGTGAACGTTCCGGAGGGCACCCAGATCGGCGTGAACCTGGATGATGACCGGGCCCGCGGTTTCACAGTGACCGCAAACGGTGTGGTGGCGGGACCGAAAGGTTACAGGTTCAGTTAGCAACCAAACGCACGCGGGAAGTTGGTCCGACAGCTTACAGGCAGCTCATCTGGCGGGGTGCTAGGATTCTTGTCAGCGTGAAGGCAGCCTCCTCCAGCAGTTTCCCCGGAGTAAGGGCCGCCTCCAGGAGGTTCTGTTGAGACGCACATTCAACCCCTGGTTGCTCGTCATGCTCATCATTCTGGGCATCTTCGTGTTCAACCAGTTCTCTGCCGGCGCCGGAAGCCGGGAGATTAATTTCAGCACATTCACCGACCTGCTTGGTTCCGGTCGGGTTGCGTCAGTTACCGTGGACCGCACCAGTGGAAACATTGAGGGCGAGCTGACCGCTGAATCGCAAGTGACCATCAACGGTGAGCCGCAGACGATCCGCTCCTTCCGCACCACCACCATAATCACCGATTCGCTGCTCACCAGGCTCGAGGAGCAGGTAGCGGAGGTCAGCATCCGCAACCCGCCCGCCTGGATCAACTACCTGATCTCGTTCCTGCCGATCCTCATCCTCATAGGCCTGTTCTGGTTCGTGTTCATGCGCGCCCAGGGCGGACCCAACCAGGTGATGCAGTTCGGCCAGTCCAAGGCCAAGACCTACGGCCGTGAGAACAAGGTCAAGACCACGTTCGAGGATGTGGCCGGGCATAAGGAAGCCAAGCAGGAGCTCAAGGAAGTCGTCGACTTCCTCAAGCACCCGCAGAAGTACCTGCGCATAGGCGCTGAGATCCCCAAGGGTGTGCTCCTGGTGGGCCCGCCCGGTACCGGCAAGACGCTCCTGGCGCGGGCCGTGGCCGGCGAGGCCGGGGTGCCGTTCCTGACGGTCTCCGCCTCGGAGTTCATGGAAATGTTCGTCGGCGTCGGCGCGAGCCGCGTCCGCAACCTGTTCGAAGAAGCCCGCAAGTCCAGCCCCGCCATCATCTTCATCGACGAGCTTGACTCGATCGGCAGGCGTCGTGGCGCCGGCATCGGCGGCGGACATGACGAGCGTGAACAGACGCTCAACCAGATCCTGAGTGAGATGGACGGCTTCGAGAAAGACACGTCCGTCATCGTGATCGCCGCCACCAACAGGCCGGACATCCTTGACCCTGCCCTGCTCCGTCCCGGTCGCTTCGACAGGCAGGTGACGATAGACCTGCCCACCATGACGGAACGGCGTGACATCCTGAACGTCCACGTGCGCAACAAGCCGATTGCCGAGGACGTGGACCTGGGTCGCCTGGCTGGCGCCACCCCGATGTTCTCCGGCGCTGACCTTGAGAACCTCACCAACGAAGCCGCACTGATCGCCGCACGCAGCAACAAGCAGGTGATCAGCTGGACTGACTTCAACGAGGCCCTTGACCGCATCACCCTCGGCCTGCGGCGCAGCAGCCTCACTCCCACGGAGGAGGAAAGGCGCGCGCTGGCCTTCCACGAGGCCGGTCACGCCATCGCCTTCGCCTCACAGCCGCGCCTGGGCAGCATCCGCAAGGTGACCATCATGCCGCGCGGCTCCGCAGGCGGCTTCATGGCTCCCCTCGCCAAGGAGGAGCTGCTCTACAACGTTGACCGTTTCCGGCAGCAGCTGGTGGTCGCCTTCGGCGGCCGTGTGGCCGAGAAGCGACTGACCGGCACGATCTCCTCCGGCGCTTCGAACGACCTGAAGCAGGCGACTGAGCTGGCCAAGAAGATGGTGTTCGACCTGGGCATGGGCGAGCACGAGTACATCTCCTGGGGCAGTGATGACCAGCCTGTGTTCCTTGGTGGCGAAATCAGCCGGCGCAAGGACTTCAGCGAGGAGACCGCCCGTCAGCTGGAGCAGCAGGTGCATGAGATCCTCAGCACCGCCTACGAGAAGACCCACCAGATCATCGACGACAACTGGGTGGCTGTCGAGGCCGTGGCCGAGGCTCTGCTGGAGCGCGAGACCATCGACGGCAAGCTGATCCATGAGGCCATGGACAAGGTCAAGGAAGGCAAGACCGCTACGGAGATCGCCGCCTGGATCGAAGCGGAGTCCATCGCGCGCGAACCGGTGACAAGCGGACCGGACATTGACCCGCGACCCCGCACCCAGGAGAAGAAGGACGGCAGCCCGCGTCGCGAGCCTGAC
>CAZBBU010000086.1:0-6358 GCA_964489965.1 uncultured bacterium | reverse complement strand
CCTGCGTTCCTTGATCAGCTTCACGGTGTCCAGGTCGATGCCGCCGGCGTCGTAAAGGACCACGTCGGAGTCGGAGCAGGCCACGACCTTGGCGCCGAGCTGCTGCAGTTTCTCCATGGTGTAGATGGCCACGTTGCCCGATCCCGAGACCACGCACGTCATGCCGTCGAGTGATTCGCCGCGGGCCTGCAGCATGCTCTGGGTGAAGTACGCGCAACCATAGCCGGTTGCTTCCTTGCGGACCAGTGAGCCACCGAAGTTGAGGCCCTTGCCGGTGATCACACCGGATTCGTAGCGGTTCGTGATCCGTTTGTACTGGCCGAACAGCCAACCCACCTCGCGGCTGCCCACACCGATGTCACCGGCGGGTACGTCCGTGTACTCACCGATGTGGCGGTACATCTCCGTCATGAAGCTCTGGCAGAAGCGCATGATCTCACGGTCGGAGCAGCCACGCGGATCGAAGTCCGAGCCGCCCTTGGCGCCGCCGATCGGCATGCCGGTCAGGCTGTTCTTGAAAGTCTGTTCGAAGGCCAGGAACTTGACGATGCCCAGGTTGACTGAAGGATGGAAACGCAGGCCGCCCTTGTACGGTCCCAGGGCACTGTTGTGCTCCACGCGGAAGCCGCGGTTTATCTGCACGCGGCCCTGATCGTCCTGCCAGGGAACCCTGAAGATTATCTGCCGCTCGGGCTCGCACAGGCGCTCGATGACCTTTGATTCGAGGAACTCGGGTCGCTTGGCGACTACCGGGCCAAGGCTCTCCAGCACTTCGTGCACGGCCTGGTGAAACTCACTCTCACCTGGGTTGCGTGCCTGAATCTCGGCAAAAATCGGCTGCAGTCTCTCGTCCATCGCCCCGGTCACCCTTTCCTGGTGCTTATGCAGTCCTCATGCCAACGGCCGGTGAGGCTTGCATAAGCATGCAACATACAGCGCTTTGGCCTGCATGTGCAAGAAGTTGCAAGGCCCTGACGGTGCAAGCGGCGAGTACACACCTGCTGCTTGTGTAGCCTCAACTTGACCCTTTTTCAGGCCGGGTGCTACTATCAATGACTGACAGTCAGGTCCGGCTGTGGTTCGCGGGCCGTTAGCTCAACCGGTAGAGCAATTGACTCTTAATCAATGGGTTGTAGGTTCGAGTCCTACACGGCTCACCACAAGAAACCCCGCCAGCGGCGGGGTTTTTCTCATGCCCGGGTCGTGGAGCGATGCCGGCAGTTGGTTCAGATCCGGCCGCGCGCGTGACCTGCGTCAGTACAAACGCTGCAGCGATGAGCACTGCACATCAATGGTGCCGGCAGGAGTGACACAACATTCGGCTGGGCGTGACGCAAAGTATGATTTCCCAATGCTCCATGAGGCTCTTCCGGTATGAACCCCGCACCTATTGAGATCGTTGCAGCAGTACTGTTCGGCGTTGCGATCCTGCATACATTCTCCGTGACTGTCTTCGCCAGGCTTGAGAAGGCCAATCCGCGCCACGCCGGCATCTGGCACCTGCTGGGCGAGGTCGAAGTTGTGTTCGGCTTCTGGGCCATGATTTTCGTGATCACCATGGCGGTCATCAGCGGCCTGGAGGCCGCCACTGACTACGTGGACAGCCGCAATTTCACGGAGCCGATGTTCGTGTTTGCGATCATGGTCATCGCAGCCAGCAGACCGATACTGCAGCTGGCGATGGACCTTGTTCGGCTCCTGTCACGCGCCTTGCCCCTGCCCGGCAGCATGGGGCTCTACCTTGTCGTGCTGGCGGTGGTACCGCTCCTTGGTTCCTTCATCACCGAGCCGGCCGCGATGACGCTGGCCGCACTGGTGCTCGCCGGCAGCCTGTTCAACCGCAACCTCTCGGGGCGCCTCAGGTACGCGACCATCGGTGTGCTGTTCGTGAACATCTCGATAGGGGGGACACTCACAAACTTCGCCGCACCACCGGTGCTGATGGTCGCGAGCGCCTGGGGTTGGGACATGTCATTCATGCTGAGCACCTTCGGCTGGAAGGCCGCCCTGGCGGTCCTGGTCAACGCGCTGGGAGCCACACTGCTGTTCCGCGGCGAACTGCGGCACCTGGCCGCGGCAACGGGGCCGGTCACGAAGCGGGTTCCCCCGGTGCTGGTGATCACTCATGTCGCCTTCCTGGTCGGCGTGGTGGTCTTTGCGCACCATACCGCCATGTTCATGGGCATCTTCCTGCTGTTCCTGGGAATCGCCACGGCCTACCCGCGGCACCAGGACCGTCTGATTCTGCGCGAAGGCCTGCTGGTGGCGTTCTTCCTGGCCGGACTGGTCGTGCTGGGCGGGATGCAGTCCTGGTGGCTGCAGCCCATTCTGACCGGCATGACCTCAGACCAGGTGTTCTTCGGTGCAACGGCGCTGACCGCCTTCACCGACAACGCAGCGCTGACATACCTGGGTTCGCTGGTCCAGGGACTCTCTGACGAGTTCAAGTACGCCCTGGTTGCGGGAGCGGTGACAGGTGGTGGTCTCACCATCATCGCCAATGCCCCGAACCCGGCGGGAGTGGCCATCCTGCGCCAGTACTTCAAGGATGCCACCGTGAACCCGCTGGGGCTCGTGCTCGCTGCCCTGCTGCCAACCGCAGTGGCGTCCGCCGCATTCTGGCTGTTGGGTTGACCGCTCAGTCGCTCAGCGGCTGCGGCGTCATCGCGTCAGGCGGGTCAGCCGGCGGGACGTCGGGAGCAGCACCAGTACTCTGGGTCTGCCAGCTAGGAGTGACCCAGGTACTCGGCCAGGTGCTTGCCGGTGAGAGTACTGGCCTTCTTCACCAGTTCAGCGGGCGTACCCTCGAACACGACGCGACCGCCATCAGTACCCGCACCGGGTCCCAGGTCGATTAGCCAGTCAGCGTGGGCCATAACCGCCTGATGGTGGGCGATGACGATGACGGACTTGCCGGAGTCAACCAGTCGGTCCAGCAGACCCAGCAGCTGCTCCACGTCCGCCAGGTGCAGACCGGTGGTGGGTTCGTCCAGAACGTAGATGTCGCCCTTCTCACCCATCTGGGCCGCCAGCTTGAGCCTCTGGCGTTCACCGCCGGACAGGGTGGTGAGCGGCTGCCCCAGCCGCAGGTATCCCAGACCCACGTCCACGAGCCGCTTCAGTATCCTGTGGGCAGCCGGAATGCGGGCCTCACCCTCGCTGAAGAACTGTTCTGCTGAAGCGACGGGCAGGTCGAACACGTCGGCGATGTTCAGGCTACCGAGTCTGAACTCGAGGACGGACGCCTGGAAGCGCCGGCCCTCGCACTCCTCGCAGACGGACGATACGGTCGCCATCGGCCCAAGGTCCGTGAACACCACACCGGCACCCTTGCAGTTCGGGCAGGCGCCTTCGGAGTTGGGGCTGAACAGTGCCGGTTTCACGGAGTTGGCCTTGGCGAAGGCCTTGCGGATCGGTTCTAACATGCCGGTGTAGGTGGCCGGGTTGCTGCGACGCGAGCCACGGATGGCGGTCTGGTCGATGCTTACCACTCCGGCGCCCTTCGGGATGGAGCCATGGATCAGCGAACTCTTGCCGGAGCCTGCCACGCCGGTCACCACGGTCAGGACTCCCAGGGGCACATCGACGTCCACGTCCTGCAGGTTATGCAGGTTGGCACCACGGATCTCGATGGCGCCCTTGTGCCTGCGCACCTTGGCCTTCAGGCCCGTACGGTCATGCAGGTGCTTGCCGGTCAGGGTGCTGCTGCCAGCCAGTCCGGCGAAATCGCCCTGGTAAGTGACCTCACCACCGTCCGTGCCGGCACGTGGGCCCAGGTCCACGATCATGTCAGCCACGGCCATGGTCGCGGGGTTGTGTTCGACCACCAGCACCGTATTGCCCTTGTCGCGCAGGTTCAGCAGCAGGTTGTTCATCTTCTGCACGTCATGCGGGTGCAGTCCCGTCGTAGGTTCGTCGAACACGTACGTCACGTCGGTGAGCGCAGAACCCAGGTGCTTGACCATGCGGGTGCGCTGCGCCTCGCCGCCCGACAGCGTGGCGGAGGGCCGGTCCAGTGACAGGTAGCCCAGCCCGATGTCAGTGAACGCATCCAGTACGGACTTGAGTGATGAGGTGAGTGGCGCTACGGACGGCTCGTCAAGTTCTCCGATCCAGTCGGCCAGGTCGCTGATCTGCATGGCGCAGACGTCGGCGATGCTCTTCCCGCGGATCCTGGAGGAACGCGCCACCTCGTTCAGTCGCGTGCCGTTGCAGGCCGGGCAGTCGTGGAAAGTGATGGCGCGGTCAACGAAGGCACGGATGTGGGGCTGCATCGACTCGCGGTCCTTGCTGAGCAGTGACTTCTGCAGGCGGGGGATCAGGCCCTCATAGGTGATGTTGATGTCGTTGGCCTTGATCTTGACCGGTTCCTTCCAGAGCAGGTCGTGCAGCTCCTTCTCGCTGTAGTCACCGAGCGGTTTGTCCGGATCGAAGAAGCCGCTGGCCACGAATATCTTCACGTACCAGCCGTCCGGGTTGTAGCCGGGAACGGTCAGAGCACCCTCATTCAGGGATTTCGAAGCGTCGAAGAGGGCGGTCAGGTCAAAGTCGCTGACCGTTCCCAGACCTTCGCAGTTGGGACACATGCCGCCCTGTACGGTGAAGCTGGCGGCCTCGGTCTTCTTGCCCCTGGCTCCCTCCACCGTGATGGCGCCCTTGCCGCTCACAGTGGCGACGTTGAAGGAGAAAGCGTTGGGCGATCCGATGTGCGGCTCACCCAGGCGGCTGTACAGGATCCGCAGCAGGGCGTTCACGTCGGCTGAAGTGCCAAGTGTTGAGCGCGTGTTGGCGCCCATGGGTTCCTGGTCCACGATTATCGCCGTGGTCAGACCCTCCAGCACGTCAACGTCGGGGCGCGGCAGGCTGGGCATGAAGCCCTGCAGGAACGCGCTGTAGGTCTCGTTGATCAGTCTCTGCGACTCCGCGGCGATGGTGCTGAAGACCAGCGAGCTCTTGCCCGAGCCGGAAACGCCGGTGAACACGGTCAGCCGGCGCTTGGGAATCTCGATGGAGATGTCCTTCAGGTTGTTCTCGCGTGCCCCCTGCACGCGGATGAGATCATGGCGGTCGGCCGGGTTCAGTTCCGGTTGCGGCTTGCTGCTTTCACGGCTCATGGGACCTCCAGGCAGAACAGTATATTGCCTCAGCCTGCCTGCTGGATCCGCACCATGTTGCCGGCCGGATCACGCACCGCGCAATCGCGAACACCCCAGTCCTGGTCTGTCGGTTCCTGAACCACCTCGGCGCCGCTGGCCTCGATCTTCTCGAAAAGACCCTGCAGGTCATCAGTGGCGAGGATGATGGAAGCGTACGTTCCCTTGGCCATCATCTCCAGGATCGTCTGCTTCTCGGCCTCGCTGATTCCGGCCTCGCCGATACCTGGCGGGTAGAGCACGATGCTGGTGCCAGTGGACTTGGGCCCGACCGTTATCCAGCGCTGGTTCTCGTAACCCACGTCGTTTTGGACTTCGAATCCGAGTGTGTCGCGGTAGAAGGCGAGTGAGGCTTCGGGGTCAAGGTGCGGCAGGAAGCTGTGCTGAATGGTTATTTCCATGCCGGTGAGTATAGGGGAGGCGCTGTCAGCCTGCTTCTTCATTCCTGACCGGCCGGGTGATGCGCCGGGCGATGCAGGCAGGCAAGTCACCCGCCTCATCAATGAACTTCTGGCTGTACACGCTGGGCGGCACACCCACCAGCTCGGTGAAACGGCTGCTGAACGTGCCAAGGGAGCCGAAACCCACTGTGAAGCAGGTCTCGGTGACGTTGAGGACACCTGCGCGCAGCAACGCCTTGGCGCGCTCGATGCGCCTGGTCATCAGGTACTGGTAAGGCGTTTCGCCGTAAGCCTGACGGAACTGCCGGCTGAGGTGCCCGGCTGAGATTCCTTCGTCTTTGGCCAGCTGCTCAAGGTTCAGGGGTTCGGCAAACTCGCGGTCCATCCTGTCCCGAATCCGGCGCAGGCGTGCCAGGTCTCTCAGGTGCTCGGCTGGGTCCTTCACGGGCGCCATTCTGGCACGGATGAATGAGAAGGGACGGCGCCAGTCTCCTGAACGCCGTCCCTCACGCATGTATTGTGGTGGAGCTGAGGGGATTCGAACCCCTGACCTCGTGAGTGCGATTCACGCGCGCTCCCAACTGCGCCACAGCCCCGCATCGCGCCGCCTCGGCTGGCGGTGCCCAAAAATCTTAGCATATGCGCCCGTCACTGCAGGAAGGTGGCTGACGGAATGTGCCGTCTGTACTGCCGCTAATGTGGGCCACAAACTTAACTGGTAGGCTTCTTGAATGAGCAGCAGACAACGTGCACGCCATCCCTTCCGCTTTCAGACAGGCAGGACGCTTGCTGCGCTGTGCCTGC
>CAZBBU010000085.1:0-6439 GCA_964489965.1 uncultured bacterium | reverse complement strand
GGTGGCCGGAGCCGCAGTGTTCGCCGCCAGCCCTGGCAATGAAGAAGTTGAGACCGAGACCGTCGCCGCGTCCAGCGTCTGGGACGGAGTCTATACCGACGAGCAGGCAGCCCGCGGCAAGGAAGTGTACGAGGTCAGCTGCATCGGTTGCCACGCCGCCACCCTGCGTGGAACCCCCGGCGGACCCGGCATCGCAGGTGGTCGCTTCACTTTCAACTGGAGCGATCGCAGCGTCGGTGAACTGCACGGGTACGTGCGTGCCAACATGCCGATTGGCCAGGCCGGCTCGCTGACGGACCAGCAGTATGCGGACATAATCGCCTACATCCTGCAGGTCAATGAGTTCCCGGCCGGTGAGGCGGAGCTGCCCACTGATCCGGCAGAGTCCGAGGGTGTCGTAATCACCCGCGAAGCAGCGGAGTAAGCCACCGCAAATCAAGTATTCGGGCCCGCCGCATCATCAAGGTGCAGCGGGCCCTACCTGTTATGCGTTTCCTGGCTCTCAGCGCAGGATGAGGCCGATTCTGGTCCAGTCACGCAACAGCAGGTCTTCAACGGACTGATTGGTCGCGACGGGCAGATAGCGGGCACCCTGCCCCTGCAACTGGTCCCTGAGTTCCGATGTGAACTGCTGCCAGGCGTGCCTGTATTCATCGAGTGCCTGCTCGCTGGTGGCGACATCGAATTCCTCACCTGTTTCCGAATCAACCACGCGCAAGGCTGCGCCGGCTCCCAGCAGCCCCGGGTCTGCCTCCTCCGGGCTGAAGACGTGCAGACCCAGGACCACGCGCCCCTCACGCTGGAGTTGGCTGGGCAGCCTGCCGACGTCCTGGGACAACCAGTCGGAGATGAGCAGAACCAGCCCGGTGGCTGGCAGCTGCGGCACGATGAGGCGGGCGCTGTCCGCCAGGCTGGTCGCTCCATGCGCCTCGAGGTCCGACAGCCAGTCGAAGAGCCGTTCGGCATTCCGCGGCCCGCTGTACCACTCACTCCACAGCACCTTGCCGTCAGTTGCCGCTGCTAGCCTGACGCGGTCGTTGCCGGCCAGCGCCACGTAACTGATGGCCGCTGCCACCGCTCGCGCATGATCAAGCTTGCTGGGATGTTCCTGGCCCATTGAGGCGCTGGTGTCCAGCACTATCGTCACGGGCAGCTGCTGATCCACGCTGTACTGGCGAATGAACGTTTCGCCGAGGCGCGCTTCAAGATGCGGGTCAACGTGACGCAGGTCGTCGCCGGGCTGGTAAGGACGGTGTTCGGCAAACTCGAGTCCTGCTCCTTTGGCGCGGGAACTGCGGTCGCCCTGGCCTCCAGACGGAAGGGCGGCATTGAGCCGGAGTCTGGCGCGGGAGAGCAGCGTCTGCAGGCCCGGCGAGAGCAGCCTTTGCCTCACGCCGCGCTGGACTCCAGGGTGCTGGCCTTGAACGTGTCGAGCAGCAGTTTCTCTGCATCCACACCTTCGGCCTGCCCTTCGAAACTCAGCTGGAAGCGATGCCTGAGTGCAGGCGCCAGCATCGCCTCAAGGTCTGCCAGGCTGACGTTGTAGCGGCCCTGGAGCAGAGCGTGACCCTTGGCGGCAAGCAGCAGCGACTGCCCGCCACGCGGGCTGACACCGAAGCGGATGTTGCGACGGACTTCCGCTGCCGAATCCGGACCGTCAGGCTGCGTGGCCAGCACGAAACGTGCGACGGAACGGCGGATGTGACTGGCCACGGGCACGTCCCGAGTCAGAGCCTGGAGTTCCAGCAGCCGTTCCGGCGTCAGCACCTGGTTGACTTCGGCCACCGCACTTCCGGTGGTCAGTTCCAGGACGGAGTCCAGGATGTCCTCGTCCGGGAAGGGAACCAGTACCTTGAGCAGGAAGCGGTCCACCTGAGCTTCCGGCAGCACGTAGGTGCCTTCCATCTCGAAGGGATTCTGCGTTGCCAGAACAAAGAACGGCCGCGGCAGGGTCATGCTGCGGCCAGCCGCGGTCACGGTGCGTTCCTGCATGGCCTCCAGCAGGGCAGACTGCGTCTTCGGGGTCGCACGGTTTATCTCATCAGCCAGGAGCAACTGCGTGAAGATGGGCCCCTGCTGGAATCTCGTCTCAGCGGCGCCAGCAGCATCACGAAGCAGCACGGTAGTTCCGGTGATGTCCGCCGGGAGCAGGTCGGGAGTGAACTGGACCCGGGAGAGCCGCAATCCCGCCGCCTGACCGAGGCTGCGTACCAGCAGCGTTTTGCCGAGGCCGGGTGCACCTTCCAACAGGACGTGCCCATCCGCGAGAAGGGCGATGAGCAGCTGGTCGATGACCTCCGGCTGCCCCAGCACGGCCTTGCCGATCTCGGCACGCAACTGCTGAAGTGATTCGAGTGCGGCCTCAACATTGAGAGTATCTTCAGTCATGAACGGGCTTCCCTTCTTAAAAGCGCAGGATCGTAACGGTAGACGAGTTCCAGCAGGAACAGGATCAATGCAATCAGAAGTAACCAGGGCCAGAGGGCTGTCGGGACGAGTACGCGCTGTCCACCCGTGAAGAGCGGTTCATCACCGCTGAGCAGCCGGCCGCCACTCACTTCGGCAAGATTGGCCAGCGCCTTGGGGTTTGCAAGGCTGAAGTCAAGTTGCGCCGGGTAGGGAACGTGGTGACTGCGCTCTAGGCTGAGATCGCCAGCTTGCACGTGGAGTTCGAGTCGACCCGGCTCAGTTATCGGGAGTGTTCCCTGGTAGTAACCGGTCCGGGTCTCCCTGAGCGGTACTCCGTTGACGGTCACCTTCTGTCCAGCGATACGCTGCTCGAACGCATCGAGTACTTCGACGTTGAGGTTCAGGTCCGTGCCATGCTGCAGCACCTGGAGGTTGATGCCTTGCTGGCTGGTGGCCGGCAGGAAGGTGCGCAAGGCCTGCGACCAGAACAGAGGATACTCGGGTAGCGGCAGCCACTCGGCAGTCCAGCTCCCCGCGGCTTGCGAAGTGAAGGCCAGCACGTGGCCGTTGCCGTAACGCCAGCTGGCCAGCAACGGGAAGTCTTCGCCCTGTGAGTCCGGCACCTGCAGGTGGACGGTGGCGTCATCCTTGGCGGTGGTGAGCACGAATCCATCCACCGCGGGCAACGCGAGTGGCAGGCCCTGCACGAATGTCTGCTCACGACTGATCCAGGCCGGCTGGACGTGATTCTCCTCGATCGGGGCACCGGAAAGCATCATGGACTCCTGTGACAGGATGCTTGGCAACGCCCTGAAATCCGTGGTGGCGTGGAAGGCTCCACCGCCCATACGCGCATAGCGCTGCAGGCTGTTCACATCGGCGCCGTCGCCGATTGCCACCACGCTGACCGTTATCCCTTCGGCCGTCATCTGGCCCAGCAGCGTCTCGAAATCACCGGGCTGTGAGAGGCCGTCGCTCATGACGATCACGTGGGTGGCTGCGGCGTCGACTCCCTGAAGCTGCTCATAGGCTACTTCCAGTCCCGGATAGATCGAGGTGCCGCCACCGGGCTCCAGACGTGTCAGGGCCTGTTCGATCTCCTCGAGGTCGAGCCTCTCCTGCAGGGGCACCAGCACGTTGGCTTCAGTGTCGAATACGATCACACTGACACGGCTCTCCTCATGCAGCAGTCCGGCTGCCGTGATGGTGGCCTGGCGGGCGATGTCAAGCCTGTTGGTGTCACCTTCCACCGTCTGCTGCATACTGCCGGAACGGTCCAGCACAAATGCCAGTGCCACGTTCGGGGCGTCACGGGGAACCCTGCTGGAAAGCGGTGAGAGTTTCTCGAGCACGGTCTCGTAGTACCCGCCGGGTCCGTACGAGTTCGGCCCACCCAGGATCAGGAGCCCGCGGCCGTGTTCCGCCACGGCCTGCTCGATAAGCTCCTGTTGCTTTACGGACAGGTCGATCGAGGGGACATCCATCAGTACGATTCCCTGATAAGAAAGCCAGCCGTCCAGGTAGAAAGGTGCACGGTCGGGTCGCACCACGGTTACATCCAGGCCCTGCATGCGGAGGGCGTCAGCGAACACGGCGCCCCATTCGGATTGGCCCGCTACAACCAGGATTCTGGCCGGTGGCAGCACCTGGAGATAGATGCCGTTCCTGTTGTTCTCGGGATAGGTGTCGCCAGCGGCCTCCACTTCGACCTCGAACAGGACTTCGCCGGCCTCAGCTTCGCTCACCAGAAGTTCCACTATGTTCCTGCCCGCCTGCAGCTGCTGCTCACGTGTCAGGATCAGTTCACCGTTACGGTAGAACCTCATGGTTGCTTCGCCTGGTGTATCAGCCGTGATGGTGGCATGCAGTGTGAAGCGGTCGTGTGCGTATGACTGGGCGGGTGCCACAACCCGCTCCACAAGAACTTCGCCTTCGGGCAGCACCTGGAGCGGAAGTACGTCGACGGTAGTGGAGCGTGCCTGCAACTCCGGCAGGACTTCACGCAGGTCGCCGCTGGTCTCCACTCCGCTGCTTGCCAGCAACACCCTGCCGGGTGCGGCTGGGTTCAGACTGGCCAGTGCCAGGTTCAGCCCCGCCTGCAGGTTGGCACCCTTTCCCGGTTCCCGGTCGCCGGTTCCACTTTCGAACAGGCTGGCGTCACCCCTGTAATCGACGATCTGCAGCGTCTGCCCGCGCCTCAAGTCGGACGCCGAATCAATGGCACGTTCCAGAAGCCGGTTGCTTGCCGGGTCATCGGCAGGGTTGGATCCTACAAGAACCACCACCTGCTCCCTGCTGGCAGGGAGATTCAGCACCAGATTCATGGCCGCAGCCGTGGTGAGCAGTAAGGCGGTCCCACGGAGCACCATGCCCTGCAGCTGCCTTCGTCTGGCTGCCCCGCGCAGGGGACCGCCACGGAGTCGCAGGAACTGCAGCACTGCCTCTGCGAGCAGTACCATCAGCAATGTGACCACGATGGGTTGCCAGAGTCCTATGGTGCTTGTGACATTGCCCCCGGAACCTGAGGATGCGCTGCCCTCGGCGCCAGGCAGAGGCACGCTTGCTGCGTTGACTGCCAGTGGTTCGCGCTCCGGACCAGTACTGTCACTTGAAGGCCAGAGTACGCCCGTTTCGAGCGGTACGACGAAGTCGAGTACTGTCGGGCCCGCCTGGACAGGTCGCAGCCTGCTGCCGTTTTCCGATTCAAGATGAGTGCCGCTTCCCAGGCTGGCGGCAGCGAGTGCACATGCCTGACCTGCCTCGCAAGCTACAGGATTGCCGCTGAAGAGTCCGGGCAGGACCCAGTCAAGCACGTTGCCCATGAAGGCAGGAAAGCCAGTCAGTTCCGGCCAGTTGGTTGCGGCCGGGTCGAAAGCGAGTACGACCTGCCTTCCGCCGGCAACCGTCCGGGCCTGTACCAGGGGAAGGCCATTGCCGGAGAACACTTCCGTGGCACCCGGCAGCAGCGGGACCCTGGCGGCACTCGGGATGTCGATGGCCGCCCAGTTCACGCCCTGTGACAGCACATGGTCGGTAGACCAGTGGGTCGTCAGTGGCGCCTGCAGCGGGTTCTCAGCGGGCAGGATGAGCGACAGGCTGCTGGTCTGCGGGTCCGTCTGGAGGGGCAGGCCCGTCGTGACGACAAGGTCGAAGTCGGTGACCTGCAGCTGTTCAAGATTGTCCGCGGTGAAGAGGGCGACACCCTCCACGGCGGCGAGGGCGCGCACCAGCTCCTGACTTGCGTCTCCCAGAAGCAGTACACGGGCCTGGACAGGCTGCACATGCACCACGTGATTGGCCTGGGTGAGTGGACCTGGTTCGAGGTCGCTCAGCTGCACCCGGAGCACTCCCGACAGTGGCAGTTCCACCGGCAGGTTGAAGGCGTAAAGTGCGTCTGCTGTCTCCGTAAGGTCGTCCACCCGAAGCTCCGGCTGGCTCCAGACCAGGTAGTCGCTGTCGCCGAAGGCCCTGAAGTACAACTCGAGTCTGATGCTCTCCGCACCGTCGTCCGGCAGATGAACCAGACCGTGCAGTTCGAGGCCATCATCAGTCACGTCCACGCGCGTGTCCTGCAGCCATGGCCCAGGTGCCGGATTATCAAAGCGGTGAATCTCCGCGGCAACGCCGGCGATCGACTCGGGCGCCACGCTCGCCGGTGCGGCCAGCACAAGTAACCGTGCCTGCTCGTTGTCGAACAGAAGGCCCGGGAGAGTGCGCTCTATTGCATCCCAATCCGCCGCGGCCGCTGTCGCCCCGGCAGGAAGCAGGTCCTGCCAGTCGCTGGCCTGCCCTACGGGAATGTGCGCCATCAGGACGGGAGATTCTGCGCTGGTCAGCAGGACTGAAAGGTATTCGTAGTTTCCGCTGTTGAGTTCGGCCGCCAGTGCGGCATGCGCTTCTTCAGGCTGACCTGTTGCTCGCATCGCGATGCTGTTGTCCAGCACGACGATGAGATGCTCGCCGGAGGGAGCGCCACCGGACCATACCGGCTGGCTCAATGCCAGTGCCAGCAGGGTCACGGCCAGCAGCT
>CAZBBU010000084.1:0-6514 GCA_964489965.1 uncultured bacterium | reverse complement strand
TAAGAGGTGACGTTGTCGATCAGTTCATTGCCAACCCGGAAACTGCCGGCCACTGTGAAACTGCGGCGCTTTCCGCTGATCTCACTCACCATCACCTCGTCACCCGCGAACACGCCCAGCTGCCGCAGTGACAGGGACTGTCCCAGAACTATGCCTGAGTCACTCGCCAGCGCCTCCGCCTGATCACGCAGAATGGGCAGGTCCAGCACCGCGCTTTCCAGCTCCGCGTCGATGCCGATCAGCTGAGTGAAACCTTGCCGGGCGCTGATGCCCTGCTGTGTGTTGGCCCGCCTGGCAATGAGCCCCTGGGCGGACAGGTAGGGCGCCACCGCCACGACACCTTCCTCCGCTGCCAGAGCCTCCTGGACAAGTGCGTCCTGCGGCAGGAGACTGCCGTCATAACTGCTCAGGGTCACATGTGGTGTGGCCTGCAGAGTACTGTCGATGAGTTCGTCGATGAAGCCGTTGGTCAGTGACAGCGCGGTGATCAGCACCATCACGCCCACTGCTACGCCGGCAACGGTGATTCCGCTCTGAAGTGCCCGCCGGCGGATGTGCCGCAGTGCCAGGAACAGGGTGAAAGGGAGCACCAAAGCAGTCTAACAGCCGTGGCTGGGCGCGCCGCACCCGCCTGGGTGAAAGTCAGTCAGTTCCCGGCAAACGCGGGCAGCGCGTCAAGCGCCCGGATGTACGGATCCAGCACCAGGCCGTCCCGACCATGCCGGATTACTTCAACTTCCACCTGGCGGACGCCCCAGGACAGTGCAGTGGACAGTTCGGGGAACCAGACGTCAAGCTGCTGGGTCTTCCTGATGTGCATGGTGTCCTCAACGATGAAGAGGTCATGTCCGTCCAGGAGTTCCTGGAAGGCGCCCACGCCACGACCGCTGCCGAATGAACCAAGGTCGCGGATCCGCACCAGCGAGCCGTATGGCAGTGCGTCACCCAGCAGGTCACGGCTTACGGCCACTATGCCGAAGCGGGTTGTGGCGCCTGTGGCGGTGATGTGCGGGTCGGAATCAGTCTGCGACGGCAGTGAGTTGTAGGCGGTGGCACGCAGCGTCAACTGCAGCGGACCGGACGGTCCCTGCACGGCGGGCGCATGGAAGTCCGAGCGAGGCTCGCCAAGCACAACTGCCTCAGGCAGGACAACCAGCCCGTGGTTGTCCGAGGCTGGCTGGCTGAAAGACATCAGCATCATGATTGTGAACAGCAGCCCCACGAGGAGGCCGCGCTTACGGAGGGCCATTCTCACTCCCGGCCGGCAGGGTAGCACGGGCTCATGGAAGCCGTGTGTCGTCCCGTTTGCCCCGCGTGTTGGTGACAGCTGAACATCGACCATGCCCGTGGGCGACTTATATTCAGCATTGCTATGGCACCTACCCCCGGAATACTCGCGATGCCCGGAGTTCTCCTGAACTCCTTCCTCGGCATGCTTCCGGACAGGTCGATGACAGTGACCAGCCAGGAGTCGCTGACCGTGGTCGCCCCCATGTACAACGAGGAACATGGTGCCCGGCGCTGCCTTGCTTCCATACTTCGACAGGACACGGCGCCTGAGCAGATCGCCATCAGCATCAACGGTGGCAGCGATTCCACCCATGAGGTGGTCACACGCATACTGGCTGAGTATGGCTACCGGCACGCGGCAACCGATGAGCTTGCACGCCTTGACGCCACGCTGGAACGCTGGCTCGGCGGCACCGGTGCTGCCAACGTGGTGCTCATCAACTACCGCAGCAAGACGGCCAAGTCAGAGAGCGTGAACAACCTGTTCCGCCACCGGCTCATCACCAGCGAGCGCGTTCTGCTCGTGGACGGTGACACGATGCTGCATCCCGGCTTCGTTGCCGCGGTGAAAGACAACTTCTACAGGTTGTACAGCAGGAAGGTTGACGGCAGGACCCAGCATGTCATCGAGGACTACGCCCTGGTCTCGGGAAGTGTAAGCTCCTGGCTGCCGGAACGGCCCACCATGTGGCAGCGGCTCGTGTCACAGGGCCGCAAGGCCGAGTACGCGTTCTCGACGCTGCTGCGCAAGGGTCAGTCGAGCCAGCACGGCAGTTCCGCCATCTTCGGCAACTCGCGCCTGTTCACCGTCGTCGGCTGCGGTTTCACCGCCCGCCGTGAACTGTTCCCCATGCCGCACAACACCAGGACCGAAGACCACGAGTTCACGCTCGAGGTGCAGAACCAGCCACTGACTGAGCTGGAACTCGATCCGGAAACGCTGGACAGCATGGGACTCAGGCTGGTTGTCCGCGGCAGGGAAGTCAAGCCCTCCGAGCATTTCGGAGCGGGGGAGAAGGTCCTGCTGCGCACCGGCGGCAACGCGCGCTTCGTACCTGAAGCCCTGATGCTCACGGAGGATCCCACAACCGTAGGCGGCTACCTCAACCAGGTCGAACGCTGGAACGGCGGTGGCCTCGAGGGCGCGCTGGGCAGGATCGGACAGAAGTTGCGGCCCAACGTGGTTTGGACCGTCTGGTCCGCCCAGATCGAGAACCTTCTTGGCATCATCCTCCTGCTGTTCGTGTTGCCGAACCTGCTGGCCCTCAACCTGGCCAACCCCAGCGTTGGCATGACCGGCAAGGCGCTGCTCAGCTGGTTCCTGATTGACGTGGCTGTGAGCTACGGCCTCAACGTGGCGGGCTTCCGCCTGCAACGACTGGCCCGCGGCGTTCCGCGTCGCAAGGCGCTGCTGCAGGCGCTGCGCCTGAGCCTGGTGACCTTGCCTGCCTACCTTCTGATCCGCTACCTGAACCCCTTCACTTACCTGGCGGCCGCCACGGAGGTGATTCCCGCCTGGCTGCGCCGCAAGCGCACGGCCAAGCGGCAGCCGGCCCGGGGTGTCACCTGGGAACGCCCCCATGGCGCCCCGCGTTTCAGCCTGCGCACCAGCGGTGTGATGTTCTCGGTGCTGGCCCTCTATCCGGCCCTGACCGGTTTCGTAGTGGCACCGGTGGTCAACCCGGTCAACGCGGAAGGCTGGACCCTGACCCATGCAGCGGAAGCCCTGGACATGCAGGACTACCTGGCCAGCAGCCCGTTGTTCGACCAGACCGAAGCGCTGGCCGTCTACTGCAGTGCCGGCGAAGTGGGCATCGTTCAGCTCAGGTTCGGCACCTTCGGGCGTCATGACGGCTACGAGCCTCTCGGACTCTGGGACCTGCTGGCGCTCGGCCGGCTGGCACCGCTGCTGCCCATCATCGAGCAGGCCGCGGACTCCTACGGGATTCGGGTTGCCGACCTGATCCAGGTGCTCATGAACGAATCGCTGTTTGACCCGCTGGCCCACGGGCCCACGGGTGACCTTGGCCTTTCGCAGCTCACCAGTGACGCCCTCACGCTGCTGGCTGCAGCTTCCAATGACCCGAAGTCGGCCATCTACAATCCTTCGCTGGTGAACGCGAACAGCAATGTCTTTGACCCTGTCTTCTCCGCCTGTGCAGGCGCCGCAAAGCTGGCCTGGGCGTACGACCAGCCCAGGGTGCGCACTGCCGCGCAAGCTTACGCGCTGTACATCAACCCGGTGCACGGGTTCGTCAACGGCCGCATCGGCGACCTGTGGGTGCCACTCGTGGCACAGATGGAGAACCTGGAGCCGAACGTCAGGCGCATGGCCGCAGTGTTCGCACAGTACGAGGACGATCCTGCAATACTGACAGACTTTGAACGGCGCCTGGTGGAGATCAGCATCGCCGTGGCGGACGGCAGCCTGGACATGCAAGGCGCCTACTCCGCGGCCCTTGACGTGATCATTGATGCCGAGATCGATGACCGCGACGTTTATCGCAACGTGCTGACCCGCCTGTATGCACCTGCCACACTTGCCGCCAACTGAACCCGAGCAAATGAAGTCCGGGTGGTGCTGGCATCAGGAGGTTGCCAGCGCCACCCGGCGCGCTGTATGGCGTCAGACGGACGCCCGGATTTCAGGTCAGGGTGTGCCGGCGCTGGCCAGTTCGCCACCCAGGCTCGGCAGCAGCTGCTGGAAGCTGGCGAGTGCGGAGGCGGAAGAGTCGATGCGCCAGTCGGTTTCCTTGTTCTCGTCGAACCAGACGATGGCTTCAAGCTGCGGGAACTGGCTGCTGGAGGCGAACATGTCCTGCACCCAGTCGCCCTTGTCCCCACCGTGTTCGGTGGAGGCGGTTTCGGCCATCCAGACGGGCTGGCTGCCCAGGGCGACCACCCGGTCGTAGCCCTGTTCGAGGATCTCCTCGAAGCTCTGCCAGCCGATGTAGCCGCGGACGCTGCCCCAGTTGTATCCGTCAAGGGCAAGCACGTCCACGTAGCTGGCGCCCGGGTAGTAGTTCTCCATGCGGTTCCAGTCGGCACGCGGCTCGTCGGTCACGTTGGGTGACCAGACCCAGCGGACGTTGTGGGCCGCTTCCGCGTCGAATATGTCGGCCATGCGCTGCCAGGCGTCAACCAGGCTGTCGGCGTTGCCGTTCCAGGGCGTCCAGTCGCCGTTCATTTCCGGGAAGGGGCGCAGGTAGACGAGCTGACCGTAGTCGGCCACGCCCCGGGCCCAGCTGCGTATGTATTCGTCGTGGTGTCCGGCGGCGATGTCGGCGGTTTCGATCCCGAAGGACTGCCAGCTGATCATGGGCAGACGGCCGCTGGCACCGAGCGGCTCCACCAGCGCGGCGTCCCATTCGTTGTCCCAGCTTGCGAACCAGTGGACGATGTCGAGTCGGCGGCCGATGGCGGATTCAAGCTGCAGGATCGGGTCCATGCCGCTCCACACGCCACCGTATGTGTAGGCACCGAACTTCAGGTCAGGGTTGGAAGTGCGCTGGAATACCGTCTCGGCTGGTTCGTTGCTGCTGGCGCAGGCCGTGAAGGCTATGGCAATCAGCAGGCTGGCGACGATTCGAAGCAGTCGGTTCGTAAACTGGATTCCGGTGGCGCCCATCTTCGGTCCCTTGCTGGCGGAGCATCACAAGAAAGCGTGCTCATCGCCTTTTGGCAATGGGCACTTGACCGAACTGATTCGCCTTGATGAAAAAGGAAAATCCTGCATTGGCCGGTTGCGCTACTGGCTCCACCAACCCCAAGCGCCCAAATGCAGGATTGGCTTCAAAGCTTCCAATCGTTTCCGGCCCCGGGGTTTGCAACCCACGATTCCGGCAACACATACACTATAACCCGACATTGTCAGGACAGCAATGTGACATTTGTCCCGATTGCCATATGATGCCCGGGTGAACAGCAGTACCCCGAAATCACAGTTCAGTTTCGACATTCACGCCGAGGATGGGCCCGCCCGACTGGGGGAGCTGGTCACCCCGCACGGGACCATCCAGACTCCGGCGTTCGTGGCAGTGGGCACCCGCGCCAGCGTAAAGGCGGTCGCAAGCGAGCAGGTCGCCGAAACCGGCACCCAGGTGCTCTTCAACAACACTTACCACCTCTACCTCAGGCCCGGCAGCGACGTTGTCAGTAAACTCGGCGGAGTCCACCGGTTCATGAACTGGGACAGGCCGGTAATGACCGACTCCGGTGGCTTCCAGGTGTTCTCACTCGGGGCTGGCATCGAGCATGGTGTGGGCAAGGTGGCCAACATCTTCCCGGGCGAGGAGGCAGCGGCAGGCGAACGGCGTGGCCAGCCAGGCGAATCCATGGTCAAGGTTACGGAGGAGGGAGTCCGCTTCCGCAGCCACATCGACGGCAGCAGCCACTTCTTCACGCCCGAACTGTCAGTGGGCGTGCAACGCGAGTTGGGTGCGGACATGATCCTGGCCTTTGACGAATGCACCAGCCCGCTGCATGACGAGGCCTACACGCGCGCGAGCATGGAACGCACCCACCGCTGGGCCGAACGCAGCCTGCGGGCCTTTGAGGAATCGGAACCGCTGCACGGTTACCAGCAACTTCTGTACGACATCGTGCAGGGCGGCGCCTTTGAGGACCTGCGCCGCGAGAGCGCCGACACCATCGCCGGCATGGACTTCGGCGGCATGGCCATAGGCGGCAACCTGGGCAGGACTCACCAGGACATGCACAACGTCATCGACTGGACCGTCGCCAGCCTGCCGCGCGACCGGCCACGGCACCTGCTGGGCATCGGTGACATCCCCGGCGTCATAGAAGGCGTGGCCCGCGGCTGCGACACTTTTGACTGCGTCAGCCCGACCCGCAACGCCCGCAACGGCGGGGTGCTCAGGCGCTTCGACGATGACGGATCAAGGCTCGGAAACTTCCGCAGCAACCTGCGCAGCGCCCGCTACGCGCGTGACGAGCGGCCGATCGACGCAGACTGCGACTGTCTGACCTGCCGCAATTACAGTCGCGCCTACCTGAGGCACCTGCTGAAGACCGGTGAGCAGCTGGGCCAGCAGCTGGCGACCATCCATAACCTGCGCTTCATGAACCGCATGATGGAGGAGATCCGTGCCGCGCTCAGCAAGGGCACTTTCCAGGAGTTCCGGCACGAATGGCTCGGTACGCCTGACTAGGCTTCAGAAGTTCTTCTCCAGCAGATTGATGACTGTTCCATCCTGCAGCACAT
>CAZBBU010000083.1:0-6546 GCA_964489965.1 uncultured bacterium | reverse complement strand
TGGGCGCACTTGGAATTCAGGTGACGTTCCAGGATGCCGACCTGAGTTTCTGTTCGTTCCGCAACATGGATCTGACGGCCTGCAGATTCAAAGGCAGCGTCGCGCGGGAAGCCGACTTCCAGCGGTGTGATCTGGAGAAGGTGGTTTTCGAAGCATGTGACCTGGACCGGTGCGTCTTCAACGGCAACAACCTGAAGTTCGCCGACCTGCGTTCGGCCAGGAACTACAGCATTTCGGCCTTTGACAATCGCATTCGTGGCATGCGTGTTGCGCTGCCGGAGGCCATCAATCTGCTCGCGGCGCTCGAGGTTGACGTTCAGTGAGGAACCCCAGGGTCGCCGCCTCGAACAACCGCAGACCATCGGGTCGCGACTCCCGGGCTGCCGAAAGAGTGTCACTGAAGGCTTCAACGAAAGTGCCGGCCAGATAATCCTCCAGGACCAACGGGTGCACGTAACCCTTGCGGCACACCGCCAGGGTGTTGCCCAGGCGCCCGGCAGCGTGTCGCACGGCTGCCGTGACATTGCGCCTGGCCGCAGTCGTCGAGGCCGCCTCACCAAGCGCATGGAGCCGGCTGGCGACGAGAACCGTGCCGGCCCAGGTTCTGAAGTCCTTGGCGCTGTGCGCTGGCCCGACGGTCTCGCGCAGGTAGCAGTTGACGTCCTCAGAGCTGACGGTGCGCAACTCGCCGTCGCCGGACTCGTACTGGAACAGCTCCTGCCCCGGCAGTTCCTGGCAGTGGCGGACGAGCCGCGCCAGACGGCGGTTGCGGAGTGACACCTCGTGTTCCTTGCCGGACTTGCCTGTGAAAGCGAAGAGGAGCTCGGACCCGTTTATGTTCACGTGCTGGTCCTGCAGGGTGGTAAGGCCGTAGGAGCCGTTCTCCGAAGCGTAGCGGGCGTTGCCGATACGGATCAGCGTGCGGTCCAGCAAACTGACGATGGCGGCGGTGACCGCCTGGAAGTCCGGTGGCTGGTCCGCCGCTGCCAGATCGCGTGCAAGGCGACGCCGCAACGCCGGCAGCGCAGCAGCGAAGTCGGTGAGGCCGCCGTACTTGGCGCTGTCACGGGATTCGCGGAACTTCGGGTGATAGATGTACTGCTTGCGGCCGCGTTCGTCGCGGCCGGTGGCTTGCAGGTGGCCACGTGGCGAGGGACAGATCCACACGTCAGACCAGGCTGGCGGGATCACAAGGCGCGCGATCCGTTCCCGCACAGCCGGGTCGCCGATCAGTTGGCCGTGCGCATCCAGGTAGCTGAAGCCACGGCCACGTTTCCGCCTGCGCCAGCCGGGCTTCTCGTCAGAGCTGTAAGTAAGGCCGCTGCCTGCAAGTTCTGCGTTGCTGGCAGCGGCCACCATGGGCTATTCCTTGCGGAACACCCGGCTGCCGCCGGCCTGGTTGAAAATGGTTTCCACCTCGTCGGGCCGCTCGGAGTTGACGACTATCAGGCTGGCGCCGCCGTTCACGGAGTCAGCCAGGAAGCGGGCTTCCTCGTCGTCCACGCCGAACTCGGACAGCCAGTTGCTGCCCACAGCCACGGGAATCACTCCGTCAGGCCGGCCGTCATGCACGAGCGGTGCCACGGCGCCGGCACCTATGGGACGCGGCGCTCCGGTGTCCGCCACGGAAGTGTCTATGACGCGCTCCACGGCGTCGGTGAGTCCGGCCTGTTCGAGTGCGTCCTGGGCGTCCTGAACCTTGTCATCGCTGTCAAAAAGTGCGAATACGCGGGTCATGCTGGACCTCCTTACGCGCGCTGGCCGTCGTGACGGCCTTCGGCGAACTCCTCAAGCATCTTGCGGTTGAAGGCGGGCAGGTCGTCCGGGTTGCGGCTTGTAACCAGGCCGGCGTCAACGACCACTTCCTCGTCGACCCAATTTGCACCGGCGTTGCGCAGGTCGGTCTTGAGTGATGGGTAAGAGGTGAGTTTGCGGCCGTTGATCACGTCTGCTTCGGCCAGCACCCAGGGGCCGTGACAGATGGCCGCAACGGGCTTGCCCTGCTCGAAGAACGAGCGGACGAAAGCCACCGCGTCCTCGTCCATGCGCAGTTTGTCCGGGTTCATCACGCCGCCGGGCAGCAGCAGCGCATCGAAACTGCCGGCGTCCGCGGAGCTCACCTGCTGGTCCACGGTGAAGTCGCTGCCCCAGTTCTTGCTGTTCCAGGACCTGACCTTGTCGGCCTGTGGTGAAACAAGCACGGTTTCCGCTCCGGCGCCCTGCAGTGCCTTCTGAGGGTTGGTCAGTTCCACTTCCTCGAAGCCGGTGGTCACCAGCATCGCTACTCTCTTGCCGTTCAGGCTGTGTTCGTTATTCATTACGTATCCCCCCTTGCGAGTGACCACAAGGTAGCGCGCGCTGTACAGGCTGAATTGGGTGCCGCCAACAAAGCCGGTGGATGACGCGTCGGTGGCGCTAAAGGTAGTAAAGTGTCGCCTTGTGTGCCGCGCGGACCATGGTTTGCCTGGCGACTGGAGAGAAATGACCATGAACCTGATGAAACTGCCCGTCGATCCCGAAACACCCACCGTGATCACCGCCGTGGTGGAAGTTCCGTACGGCAGCAGCAACAAGTATGAGTACGACCACGAGCTGGGTGTGTTCAAGCTTGACCGCGTGCTGTACAGCCCCATGCACTACCCGGGTGAGTACGGGTTTGTGCCGCGTACGCTGGCAAAGGACGGAGACCCGCTGGACATCCTGATCATGGGCCGCGAGCCCATGTTCCCCGGCTGCGTAGTTCGGGTGCGCCCCCTGGCCTACCTGGAGATGACGGACGAGAAAGGCGAGGACCAGAAGGTGCTGGCTGTACCCGTGGACGACCCCCGTTTCGCCGACTTCACCAAACTCCGTGACGTGGCGCCGCACCGCTTGCGCGAGATCGAGCACTTCTTTGCCATCTACAAGGAGCTCGAGGGCAAGGTCACCACGATCGGCGACTGGCACGACGTGGAGGAGACCCACCGCCTGATCCGCGAATCACTGGACGCCTACCGGGAGTAACAGGCCGAACAATCCGCTATGCAAGGGCGAGGCGCGCGATTCTGCGCGCCTCGTTTCGCAGTCTCACGGGCCTGATGCCTTTGGGGTCCAGCCGGCGGGCGCCAAGGAACCTCAGCAGGTTGGCGAGGCCGTGACCAAGGGCACTGGCGAAGTCGGCGTCCTCGCCGGTCTCTGGTTGTTCCAGCCAGAAGCCCAGCACCTGCAGGGTGTCACTGCCGCGGTCAAACTTCAGGTCCGCGCGCGCCACCAGGGAGTCATCCCACAGGATCGGCAACACGTAGTAACCCCAGCGGCGCTTCTCCAGCGGCTTGTACACCTCCCAGATGTACTCGAAACCGAACACCCTGGTGGCGCGGCCGCGTGCTGAAACCGGATCCAGCGGGGCGAGGAAGCTCACAGCTTCACGGGTGGTCTGGCCCAGAGGTTGCCAGGAGGCGGGAACACCGCCTGCGAGCAGGGTTTCCAGCAGCGGCACGTCGGTTTCGAGCAGGTAATGGGGTCCACGCATGCCTTCGACGGCGATCTGGCGCAGCAGTCCCTCCTCGGTGAGTTCGGCAAGCAGCTGCCGCACCGGACCTGCGTGCATGGGGCCACTGACCGGGAAGCTGCCGCTGCTGTCACGGATGCCGTGGAAGGCCACGCCCTTGAGCAGCATGAATCGGTCCACCTGATCAGCCGGTTTCTCGGTGATGAGCTCAGCTGGTGCGATGCGCTCCGTCAGGTCGTAGATGCGCTCGAAACGGTCGCGGTCGTGGATCATGACCTCGCCGGTGCGCCACAGGTGATAAAGCGCCAGAGCGCTGTCCTTGCGGCCCCGGTAACTTTGCACCCGGGCGCGGGACTTCATGTCAAAGTCACGGTTGCTCACCGGGCCGCCCTCGCGCAGGATGGCACGCATCTCGTCCAGCAGTTGGGCGTGGTCCTTGGCCCAGGTCGCCACCCGGCCCGATGAGGCTCCGGCAAGCATCTGACTGCGGAACCACGGCAGCTCATCCATGGGCCGCACGGCCAGCCAGTCACCCCAGTCAAAGAAGCGGCGCTGGCCGTAAGCCAGTTTCTGCCAGCTTTCCGGCTCGTAGTCTGCCACCCGGGCGTGCAGCATCAGGTCCTGGCTGCGGGCGGTGATGTTGAGCGGGTCCAGCTGCAGGTGCTCAACGGTCCGCATCGCCTGGGCTGTGCCCTCCGGGCCGCTCCAGCGTCGACCTGGCCAGAGGCCCTGCCGGCCGAGGATGAATCGACGGGCCACCTGCAGGGGAATCACGGGCGGTTCGCTGGACATTCGGCAGTCTACAACACCTTATCTATGCAGGTATCGTCGCGCAGGTCGTTGACTGTGCGTGGCAATCGGCTTAGCCTCGGCTCTGCGGCTCCGACGGGCCGTACCAACACAGTCTGGAAGGGCATGATTCATGTCAGAAGCAGTATTGGATGAGGTTATGAACACACGCAGCGCCGTGCGCAGCATCGCTGAGAGCAGGCGCAGCGTCAGGCAGTTCCGGTCCGAACCGGTACCGGAGAGCGACATCCGCGAGATCCTGCGGCTCACCGGCCTGGGACCAAGTGCGTCCAACGTGCAGACCTGGCGCTGGGGAGTGGTGCGCACGGCTGAGGCGCGTGAACGCCTGGCCGCGGCGATGACCGGCAACAACGTCGAGACCGTCAGCAAGGCGCCCGTGAGCATCGTTCTCTACAGCGACGGCGAAGAAGTGCTGGCCACCCTTGAGGAGATCATGCATCCGGGCATGGGCGCTGACGAGATAGCCAGACGCGCGGGTGCCATGCGCGAGCGGCTCAGCAGTATGGACGCGGCGAAACTGCAGGATTGGGCCAGGACGCAGACGTACATCGCTCTCGGTCAGATCGTGCTGATCGCCCGGGGATTCGGCTACGACACCGTGACGATGGGCGGTTTCCAGGAGCCAGAGGTCAAGGAAGTGCTGGGCCTGCCGGAGACCGCGCGGATCACAAGCGTGATAGCACTGGGTAGGCGGCTGCAGGATGGCTTCAGCCACCACCGCCATCCCGTGGACCGGGTCAGTCGCTGGTACTGAGCCTCACGTCTGGTTGAGCCTCAGGCTGACGAGTACCTCACCCGGCTCGGGCAGTGAATCGTCCTGGGTGAGCACTTCGACCTCGCCGTTCGAACGGACGAACAGTGGCACGAAGTTTCCGGAATTGCGGGAACGGTACTCGGCGGCGTCGAACTCTTCGGTGATGGCGGTCTCACTGATGCTGGCACCACGATCGACCAGGCGGCGCAGGTCGTAGAAGTTGGCGTCGCCCAGGAACAGCTTGCGGCCACCGACGCTGGTGCCCAGGCTGCCGCGCGCGCCAGTCTGATGGTGCGGAACCAGCTGGTAGACGTTGCCGCTGCCGAAGATCCGTGAGAACTTGAGTGCGGTAAGCGCGTTGGCTTCCTCGTTGCTGGTCAGCGCCAGCAGCTTGCCCAGGCCGCTCAGGCGCACCTCGTCGTCCGCTTGGTCTGCGAGCAGGCTGCCGTAGTAGGCGTTCAGCCCGTCAGCGCGGGCAGCGGCCACGTTGGACCAGTTGGTGTCCGCCAGCAGAACGTCGTAATCAAGCGACTTCAGGTAGCGGCCGATCTCCCGGGCGAACGGATGGGCGCCCAGGATGAGGAACCCCTGCGGGTCGGGCTCGGCCACACCAAGGTAGCGGGCCAGGGGCAGCGCCGTGAGGCTGTTCAGCAGCACGGTGCCCACGATCACCAGGAACACCATGGGCGCCAACTGCTCGGCGCCGGTCACTCCTTCGATGCTCAGGCGGGCGGCGAACAGCGAGCTCACCGAAGCAGCCACGATGCCGCGCGGAGCGATCCACGACAGGTACAGCTTCTCCTTGAAGGTGATGCTGCTGCCGGCGCTGCTGATGAAGATGGCCAGCGGCCTGATCACGAGCATGATGACAAGCAGGAGCGCCAGGCTGGACCAGTTGGTCACCTGCAGCAGGGTGCTGAACTCGATGTTGGCTGCCAGCACGATGAACAGCACCGATATGACGAGGACCGTCAGGTCTTCCTTGAAGCTCAGGATCGAACGGAAGTTGGGTACGGAGCTGTTGGCTATGAGGATGCCCATGATGGTGGTGGCCAGCAGGCCGGATTCGTCCACGAACATGTTGGACACCGCGAATGCCAGGAAAACGAATGCCAGTGCGATCAGGTTGACCAGGAAGTCCGGAATGCGCCGCTGCTTGAGCAGGAATGACAGCGAGTAGCCGGCGATGACACCAACTATGGTGCCCACGACGATGAACAGCCCGAAAGTCACCAGCGTCTGGCTGAGCGCGTCGCCGCTGCGGGTGTGCACGATGTAGGTGAACACCAGGGCGGCGATCATGGCGCCTATCGGGTCGATCACGATGCCTTCCCACTTCAGCACGTTGCCCACGCGCGGCACGGGCCGCACGATCCTGAGCAGCGGCCCGATTACCGTCGGGCCCGTGACCATGAGCAGCGCGCCGAGCAGCACGGCCAGCTGTGGTTCGAGGCCGATGATCAGCCAGCTGGCCAGCGCGATCAGAAGCCAG
>CAZBBU010000082.1:0-6586 GCA_964489965.1 uncultured bacterium | reverse complement strand
ACCGCCACCACGTTGTTCTTTTCGAGATCTGCGGCGATGGGCACTGTTTGGTTGCCAGTGGACCCTGAGGCGCCAGAGTCACCCATTGCGCCGTCACTCCGCGAGCCCCAGGAGTACACTGAACCATCAGCCAGGACGGCAACCGAGTGCCGGTCACCAGCGGCCACGTGAATTGCACTGTCCGGCAGAGAGACCTTAAATGGCTCGTCTACCCCGGGACTGACTCCGCTAGTGCCATTGCCCAATTCGCCATTAAAGTTTCCGCCCCAGGCCCAAACGTCGCCGTTTTCATCAAGTGCCAATGAGTGCCTGTTACCTGCAGCTACCTGAGTGATAGCGATTGCATCCCACTCGTCGTGCTCGATCTGCATTGGTACTGATGTGAAACCCTCCGGACCAGCGGATCCCAGGCCCAACTTCCCATGCCGGTTACTGCCCCAGGCCCAGACTGCGCCTTGACCATCGACCGCCAGTGCATGTTCCCTTCCTGCGGACACTTGTGTCACCCCAGCTGGCAGTCCGTTGATGGGAGTAGGCACGCTTCGTTCCACGATCTCTGTTCCCTGTCCAAGTTGCCCGCTGTGATCTAAGCCCCAACTGTACACGGTGCCGCTCGTGTCCAAAGCAAGAGCGAAGTCTTCACCTGCAGAGAGTTGGGCGGCATTGAACTTGGCCGCCTCGACGAAGTCCAGTGAGAACTGTGGAGTGTTCCAGCCCAGTCCGGTGGTCTGGTTCGAACCCCATGCCTGCACCCGTCCGGTTCCGTCCACCACGAAACTGAAACCCTGCCCGGCGGCAGCGAGTACAGCGTCTGTGACGCCGGGAACCGTTTCTGGTGGCCACACCGGCTCAGACAGCCAGTTCAGACCCCAGGTTACTGCACTGCCGTCATCCAGAACGGCCGTAACAGTATTGTCGGCTATCGCGATGTGGACCGCACCGGTTACTTCCGGTATCACGATGGGGGTGTTGCTTTCAGCTATCGATACTGGTCCGATGTCGGGGTCGTCCCAGTCTGTATAACCCCACATCCAGACGGTGCCAGTCTCGCTGATCGCCACACTCGCATAGTGCGTCGCAGCCAGCATCCGGACCTCGGTCAGTCCTTCAACGAGTTCGGGACTATAACGATTGTCGTAATCGCCGAGTCCCAACTGGCCATCATCATTGTTGCCCCAGGCTGACACGGTTCCGTTGGTGTGCACCGCGAACGAGTGTTCGTCGCCGGCGTAAACAGCACGGACGTCAGAAAGTCCTTCGATGCGGATCGGACGATGATCGAATTCGAGCTCGTCGTTTCTGCCCAACTGACCGTCTTTGTTCACACCCCAGCTCCAGACGGTGCCATCTTCAGCGAGTGCCAGACTGAACTGTGTCCCCGCAGCTATGTCGATGATGGGGGGTAAGTCCTGCACCAACTGTGGCCAGGGGTTCGCATCGTCCGGTTTGCCCAGCACGCCGCCGTACCAGTAGCCCCAACCCCAGACGTTACCGGAGCTGTCCAGCGCTAACGCATGCCCATAGCCTGCAGCGACAGCCGTGATGTTTGTGAGTCCCGGTACACGGACCGGTTGACCAGCGCGCAGCGGATTCCCATCGCCTGGGCCGAGACCCGGGAACAGCCACGAAACAGATCTATATTCGTCATTTTCTTCATCGTCAAACGGTTCGCCTCCCCAGGCCCATACGGTTCCGTCTCTGGCGACGGCGAGGCTGAAGCCAGCGCGACTGCTTACAGTCTTGCTTCCCAGGCCACACGCCGCGAAGGGCACTGTTATCCGTACCGGCAAACTGAGAGAGATGCCGGTGGCGTTGCTGGCGCGCAGCACGTACGTGTGCTCAACGTCCGGCACAAAACCCGCATCCGTATACGTGGTTGCTGAACCAGCAAGGTTCTCAAGCTCCGCATAGTCACGTTCAATCAGTAACTGCTCGGCCCCTTCAACAGTGCTCCAGCTCAGCACGACGGTGGGACCAGCGGGCGTGCACTGCATGACTGCGGTCAGGTCGTCGGCCGGCGCCGGGGGTGGGTCAGCAGCTGGCGTTGGGGTTTCCCCGGCTTCTGGATCTTCTGAGTTGCACAGGTCCACTGCAATCTGCAGTTCCTGTGCTTCTGAATCAGTGCTGCCACCAGTGTTGCTGGCCTGTATCACGTAACTGTACGAGCTGCCGGGTTCGATGCCGTCGTGATCCAGGTAGGCGGTCATCTCGCCGCCAAGACTGGCCACTGCCTCGCCGTTCCGCAGCACGGTGTAACTCTCGGCACGCTCTGATTCGTACCAGGTCAGACTGACCGCGGCTGAGTCTGCCGCGTAACAGGCTGCCGCCAGGGTCGCCAGGCTGAACTCACCCGGAGCTTCGGGTAGTGGTGTGTTCTGCTTGCTCGGTGCTTGGCCACAAGCCACCAGCAACAGCAGCACGATGACGCTGGCCAGGGGACCAGAGCGCCAGAATTTACGCGCTGTACGCATGGGAGTAACCTCTCGCTTCATGAACGGGCTCAAAATCAGTGGCCTCCCGCGGGTGCTCCAGGTCCGGACTTGGCTTCAGCGCTGATCTCCCGCCAGCTGACGCTGGTGACTTCCATGATCCGCTCTGCGGCGAGCGCAGGGTCGAGCAGGATCGTGCCGGCTGCACCATATGTACCTTCCGGACCGAAGTCTTGAGGTGGCGTCATGCCAGGACCCGTTGCTTCACCAACGACGATGCGCATCACCATGCCGTAACTCTCGTGCGGACCACACCAAACGTCATAAACGCCAGGATGCTCGAAGGTGTAGCTCCAGCTCTGCCCGATCGGGATCATCGGCGACGAGAAAGGCTCAACGCCCTCGGGTACGCGCTGCGGCTTGCCTTGCAACGGGTGGTAGGCGGTAACGGTGTGATGTGGTGACTGTGCGTTGAAGTTGATCGTGTCACCCGGCTGGATGAACAAGCCCGTGGGTTCGAAGTAGAACTCCGGAATCGGCTGCCCTTCTACCGGTTCGATGATCAGCATCACTTCATGCGTCGTCTGAGCGATCGCTCCGGAACCGAACGCCAATAGGAGACCGGCTGCCATGACATAGGCAATCTGTTTCATTCGTTACCTCCGTGCCGCGGGTTGCGCGACCTGTCAGGTTCTGTATTGTTCGGCTGGGACTGCTCCAGGTGGCGGGTCAGTTCCTTGTACGTCTCAAACAACGCGGTCTTGCCGGAACCAACATCCATTACCGCTATTCGCGGTCTGCCCGCACTGACGGTGACCCTTACGATGAAACTTCCCAGAAGCCGATCGCCTGACATGAGTCACGTTAGGACCCATGCGTGTCAAACGCGTTTCAAACTGTTTCGGGCTTCCTACAGTCGGGCTGTACTGTTGGCATTAAGGGGCCGCAGCCAATCAACGGTCAGGTCAACCAGGTCATCGAGTCCGCCTGGTGCCGGCTTGAAGGATGCCGAATTCAGGCGCGCGCGCAGATCAAGCGCTGCCAGCCGGAGTGGCTCCTGCGTATCCGCAGCATGCGCGGCAATCGCGCCAGCCAGGGCCGAGGCGTTCTCGGTTTCACCCAGTTCAGCCAGCAGCATGGCTCCGGTAAGCAGTGCTCCGAGCGTATCGGGGTGCGACCCTATCTCAGCCGACAGTTGCACAGCCTGCAGTGCCTGGCTTATTGCTTCAGAGTGTCTTCCCAACTGAAGCAGCGCTCGTGCCAGCTGACTCCTTGAGTGGGCCACACCGGAAAGGTCCGCCAGCTCGAGTTGCAGTTCCAGTGCTTCCTGCAGCCACTTTCGGGCATCCTCTGGATCGTTACGTTGCAGACCAAGCCGACCCAGACTCGCCAGTACCAGTGATATTCCGGGACGATTGTGAAGCTCACGGCGAATCTCCAGGCTTCGCTGGTACCGGGTCGCAGCGGCTGCAAAGTCACCACGGGATTCCGCAACAGCACCAAGGTTGTTGAGCAAGGCTGCCTCACGATGCTGAAACCCGACGGCTGCACACATGTCAGCGGCCTGAGTCCACAGTTGCTCGGCTTCGTTCAGGTCATCCAGGTCAAAGCGGCAGGCGCCGATGTTGGTGAGGGCGCTGCTCACGCCCTGCAGGTTGCCAAGCGTCTGATAGAGCCGCAGGCTCTCCCGGTACTGCTCCTCGGCAGCCATGACATCTCCGTCGGCATACGTGAGCAGCATCGCAAGACCGTTGCGTGCAGAGGCTTCAAGATACTGGTCACGCTCAGCCAGTGCAGTGTCCAGCACGAACTGCAGTTCGGTTCGTGCCGCCTGGTAACGGGATGCAAACAGCAGGTTCGTTCCCAGTACCTGGCGAGCGTGGGCCTTATCCACCTCGGATCCCCACTGCTCAAGTATGCTGACGGCTTCACTTGCGGTGGCGATGGCTGCCTCTGCGCCATCCAGGTGCGCCTGTTGCTGGGCCTGCTTGGCAAGAAGCCGGCCCTGCAGGCGCCCCGCGGGCTGCTGCGCCGGGCCGGGCTGAGCGGCGACTCTCGCCAGGGCAGCAGCGGCCCGGCCGAAATGATCAAAGCCCGCGCGGAACCTGGCACGGTAGTACAGGTAATTGTCCAGCATTCCACTGCACTGCTCAAGGAACTCCAGGTCCACAGTTTCGATTGCGTAATTCCAGGCTGCTTCGAAGTTCGCCCGGTCGGCTTCCACCTTCTCCATGCCGGTTGGCAGATCGGCGCCCTGAAGCTCCAGATCCAGCAACTCTGCCTGCTGGCTGAACCAACGGGCGTGATCCTGCCGGGCCGCTCGAAGTTCCGCGGCAGGCACCTGATTCGCGATGTGCTGACGTAACAGCTCGTGAATCGTGAACCTGTCACGGGCTGTCCTGCGGACCAGGGAGCGGTCCAGCAGGCCAGCGACGATATCCAGATTCGCACCAGCCACAGCTGTGGCCGCTTCAAGGGTGAAGCCGCCGCGAAAGACCGAAAGCCTGACCATCACTGCCTGTTGCGAGGAAGTCAGGCTCTTCCAGACGTGACTCAGGATCGACCAGATGTTTCGCTGCCGCTCCGGCAAGTCGAGCAGGTTCGATGTGAGCAGGTCTGAACGGGTGCTCAGCTGACCACTGAGTTCAGTCACAGGCAGAAGCCGGGCCCAGGTCGCGACAATCTCGATGGCCAGGGGCAGGCACTCCACCTGCCGGCAGATATCGACCACGGCGTCGAGAGTCCGGCCGCTTGCCGTGAAATCGGGTGAATGACGGGCCGCGCGTTCGATGAAAAGTGCAGCAGCGTCGTCGTATCGGCTGGCATCGTCGGTGTCCAGGTCAAGTCCGGCGAGTTCCACGGTTGTCTCGCCCGTCAATTTCAGTGACTCGCGGGATGTGACCAGGATGGTGAGTTGTGGGACCACCTCAAGCAGTCGTGTCAGGTAGGGGGCTGCAGGCAGGATTTCTTCAAAGTTATCGAGCAACAGCAGCAGTTCCTGGTTGCGCAGTGCAACCTCCAGCACCTCGGAAGCGTCATCGCCGGTGGCCCTGAAGCCGTGTGCTTCTGCGATTGCCAATGGCAGTCGCTCCGGGAGCGACAGTTCGGCCAGAGAAACGAACACGGTCCGGATTCCGGTTTCAGCGGTATGTGCCCTGGCTGCTTCGGTAGCGAGTCGGGACTTGCCGGTGCCGCCCATGCCCTGAACGACAATGAGGCGATTGGCCGGATTTCTCAGCAGCTTCTTCAGCAGAGCCAGTTCTCTGGTCCGGCCTACAAAGCTCGTGGTCGGATGCGGCAATTGCCCCTTGGCAGTGCCTACCGGGGACTCAGGTGGCTGCAGGCTGTCGATGAGCAGCATCGTTGATTCGAGCGGCTGGCCACCCACTTCATGTTCCAGCGTGCGTTCGAAAGCTTCGAAGGCGCGTTTGGCCTCGGTCGAGCGTCCATCAGCACTCAATGCCCTTACGTAGGCCTGCAGCACGTCTTCATCCAACGGGTCCGCATCCAGCAGTCGCCGGTAAATGGCTGCAGCCTGACCGTTCTCACCCTGCAGGCTCAGTTCGGCGGCACACTTCCTGCCGGCACGGTACCAACTGGCTTGGAGCGCTTCGGCTTCCACGTCAACCCAGGAGTCGAAGCCCGGCACTCGCGGCAGTTTGGCGCCAAGCAGGAAGCGGCCTGCATACAGGTCCAAGGCAGCAGCCCAGCGGCGTTCAGCGACTGCTGCGCGGAACTCGGCGACGTCACTTCCGACCAGCAGGCGCACGCGGTCCCCCTGGACTTCCAGGTCTCCAGCCCAATCGAGTTGACGGGCACGGTGAATGATCGTGCGCACATAAGCCAGTCCCTGGCGTTCGTCCGAATCCGGACGGTACATCAGGGCAAGCTCCGACCGGCCTACCCAGTCGCCTCGGACGGCCAGGCAAACAAGCAGCGAAACCGGCCGGTCCAGCGGGATCTGTCGCTGCTGCTCTCCGTGAGACACGGAAAGCCCGCCCAATAGGCACAGCTTTAAAGCCATTATGGTTTCGATTGTACTACAGGCACTAAACGTATCCGTTCGTCCTGGTCGCGTACCGTTTTCCCTTGAAACCGGCAGCGCTGCCCTGGCGCAGCTGGAAGTTCATCAGGCTGCCGCGGGCTGGGCTTCAGGA
>CAZBBU010000081.1:0-6611 GCA_964489965.1 uncultured bacterium | reverse complement strand
TGAGGACCTCCGCATCATCTACGAGACCAACGTCTTCCCGACCACCTCTTACAACTACGTCTACAACCTGGATCCCGAGCTCGTAGCCAAGATCGAGGAAGCCTTCTTCAGCTTCGACTTCGAAGGTACGGCACTCGGTGAAGAGTTCGAGGGCGTGAGCCGGTTCGTGCCCATCAACTACCAGGACACCTGGTCCGTCATCCGTGACATCCAGGAGTTCAACGGCGTCGAGTACACCACCGAAGGCCTCGACTGAGAAGCGGGAGCGAGCAGCGTTGCAGTTGAGCATCAAGAAACTCAGCAAGTCTTACGGCGCGGGTGAACCGGTCCTGAAGGACCTGAACCTGGAGGTCGCGGGCAGCGGCATCACCGCGATCATCGGCTCATCCGGCGCCGGCAAGAGCACACTGCTGCGCTGCATAAACCGTCTGATCGAACCGGATTCCGGAACCGTGCTGCTCAACGGCACGGACCTGACTGAACTGAAGGGAGCGGCGCTGCGACAGGCGCGCCGCTCCATCGGCATGATCTTCCAGAGCTTCAACCTGCTGGACAGGCTCACCGTGATGGAGAACGTCCTGGCCGGGCGCCTTGGCTACGTCAACTTCTGGCAGGCCGCCAGCCGGCGCTACCCGCAGGCTGACATCAACCGTGCCTACGAGCTGCTTGAGCTGGTGGGGATGCAGGACTTCGTGAATCAGCGGGCCTCCAGGCTCAGCGGAGGCCAGCGACAGCGCGTGGGCGTCGTCCGGGCGCTGATGCAGGAGCCATCGATCATACTGGCAGACGAACCGACCGCCTCGCTGGACCCGCGCACCTCGGAACAGATCATGGAGCTGCTGCGGGACATCAGCAACCGGCTGGGCTTGCCGGTCATCATCAATATTCACAACGTAGACCAGGCGCGGACCTACACGGACCGCATCGTGGGGCTGCGTTACGGCCGCATTATCTTCGACGGTTTGCCGGCGGAACTCGACGAGTCTGCGCTGGACGCCATATATGACGGGCAGGCCTGGAACCAGGAACCGGACCCGGACGCGCTGCCGGTCGGTGCCACGGCTTCATGACCACGCAGCGTGGCAGGGCCGACTACCACTGGAAACGGCCGCAGTTCTTCAGCAACCCGGTGGTGCGCTGGTCGATACCCGTCCTGAGCATCGCCTACCTGGCGTGGGCAATCTCCACCCTGTCGATAAACTGGAACCGTGTCATGGACGGCTTTCCCCGGGCCGCCCGCATCTTCGGCAACGCCTGGCCGCCAGACTTCAGCCGCGGCAGCCTGATCGTGAGCGGCTTCACGGAGAGCATCCAGATCGCCCTACTGGCCACCGCCCTGGGACTGCTCATCAGCGTGCCTGTGGCACTGCTGGCCGCCAACAACATCATGCCGCGCGGCCTGCACTGGGTCGGCCGGACCATCATCATCCTGGCCCGCAGCTTCCATCCAGTGATCGTGGCGATCATGTTCGTCAAGGCAGTGGGTCTCGGGCCGTTCGCCGGTGTCCTGACGCTGACCGTCTACTCGCTGGGCTTCGTGGGCAAGCTGCTGGCCGAGGCGATCGAGGAGATCGACCAGGGTCAGGTCGAGGCGATGCGTGCCACCGGTGCCGGTTTCTTCAAGGTGCTGCTCTACGCGGTGTTCCCACAGATCCTGCCGCGCCAGACCGGACTGAGCATTTACAAGCTTGACAGCAACCTGCGCGCCTCCGCGGTCGTGGGCGTGGTCGGCGCCGGCGGTATCGGTGGCACACTCATGAACGCCTTCCGGCGCTTCGACTACGACTTCGCGCTGGCCATCCTGCTGCTCATCATCGCCATCATCCTCGTCTCCGAAGGGATCAGCGGGCGGCTCCGGAGCAACCTCTCATGATCCGTGACCCGTCACTCAGGGAGCTCCAGGACTACAACTGGCGCCGCTTCACCACCGGCCAGACGGTCGGCAGGTACGTCGCCTATCTGGTCACGATCCTTGCCCTGATCTGGACCGTCCGTGGCCTGGACATCTACTGGCCCTGGGTCTGGGACTCACCCACCCAGATCGGTGACCTGCTCGGCCGCATGTTCCCGCCGGACTTCGTCCGCTGGAACGAGATCGTGCGGGTGCTGCTGGAGACCATCAACATCGCCACGCTGGCGACGCTGCTTTCGCTCGTGTTCGCGATTCCCACGGCCTACATCGCTGCGCGCAACACCTCACCGCATCCCGTCCTCGTCTGGGTCGGCCGCTTCATACTGGTGGCGTCCCGCTCAGTGAACACCATCATCTGGGCGCTGCTGTTCGTGGCCATCTTCGGGCCGGGAGCCGTGGCTGGCGTGCTGGCTGTGGCGTTCAGGTCGATCGGCTTCGTGGGCAAACTGATGGCGGAAGCGGTCGAGGAGATCGACCCTGCCCAGGTCGAGGCCATGAAAGCCACGGGAGCCGGACCCGCCAAGGTGCTGCTCTACGGCATCGTTCCCCAGGTGATGCCCACATTCTTCGCCGTGACCATCCTGCGCTGGGACATCAACATCCGCGAGTCCACCGTGCTGGGCCTCGTCGGTGCCGGTGGCATCGGCCTGATCCTGCAGGGTTCTATTGACATGTTCGCGTGGCAGCAGGTTGCGGCCATCCTGATCGCCATCCTGGTGATCGTCATCCTGGCCGAAGTCGTGTCCGCCTGGCTGCGACGCAAGGTTCTGTAGGCTCAGTTCAGACGACCAGCGAACGGACGCCGTTCACCACCATCTGCACGGCAAGCATTATGAGCACCATGCCCATCAGTCGCTCGATGGCGGTGAGACCGCGCTGCCTCAGTATGCGCAGCAGCAGCGGCGAGGCCAGCATGACCAGGGCCGTTGCCGCCCAGGCGAGGAGCAGGGCCGTGAGCCACACGCCCATCTGGGTGGGGTCACTCTTGGCCATGACGATGACCATGGCCATGGCGGAGGGCCCGGCGATGAGCGGGATGGCCAGCGGCACGATGAACGGCTCCCCGTCGGTCTGAGCGCCCATGACTCCGTCCTTGCGGGGGAAGATCATGCGCAGGCCGATGACGCCCAGCACGATGCCACCGGCGATCGACACCGATTCCTGCTGCAGGCCCATGAAGCGCAGCATCGCCTCGCCGAAGAACAGGAAGAAGACCAGTACCGCCAGCGCTATGAGCAGTTCGCGCAGCAGCACTTTGCGGCGGCGTGACTTCTCCACGTCCTTGAGCAGTGAGATGGCCAGTGGCGCGTTGCCGAAGGCGTCCATCACGAAGAAGAGGAGCACTGCCGCTGAGAAGACGCCGTCACCGATGCCCATGCCCGCAGTTTAACGGGAGACTGGCCGCTCGCCTGTGATTGTCAGTGGGGGATACGGTAACCGGCTGCTGCGATGAACCTGAGTGCCGCCGGCTTCAGGCTCAGCCTGACCGGCGTCTCGCCGACCACGTCACCGTCAACGTGCACGAGCATCGGTGGTTCGGCCGTGAACTCCAGTTCCCTGATCCTCTCGAGCCGTGGCCGGCTGGCGTTACGCCCCACCACTGACAGCACCTGTCCCATGACTTTCCAGAAGCCGGGTGCGCTCATCACGGAGAGGTTGGCGACGCCGTCATGCGGATGGGAATCCGGGCCGACCTCGGCGCCGAACAGGTTCAGATGCGTGGCGTTGAACACGCTGATGGTGTGGGCCGCCACGCTGCGGGGCTGACCGTCGACCACCATCTCCACCTGATGGTTCTGCCGGTCCGACAGATGCCGGAAGGTGGCCTGCACGTAAGCCAGGAAGCCGAGCCGCGCCTTGTTGTGGGAGTCGGCGTCCTTGTTGATCTCCGCGTCCAGACCTGCGCCCAGGAAGAGCAGGCTGGTGGTGTTGTGCGAGGGCACGTCCAGCACGTCCAGCTCGACCAGCCGGCCTTCCCGCAGAGCCTTGACCGCGGCGAGTGGCTCGACCGGCAGGCCCAGGACCCGGGCCAGGCCGTTGCCCGTGCCCAGCGGGATTATGCCCAGCGCTGGCCGTTTCTCTGACTGCAGGACGCCGTGCGCCACTGCGGTGATGGAACCATCACCACCTGCCGCCAGCACAAGGTCAAAGCCGTCATCAGCCGCCTGGCGCGCCCAGTTGGTGGCATCGTCCGCGCCTCCGGTGATGCTCAGCTCCAACGTCAGGGGGCCGGCCTCGGCAATGGCCTGCTCTATGCGACCGGCCAGCGACTGCCCGCGCTCAGTGCCACTGCTTGGATTCAGGATCACCCTGATCCGCCGGCCTGTGAACATGGTCGCATTGTACTATCGCGACTCATGCATGAGCGCTGCCAGGCACGCATTTCAGGCCGTGGTTGCCACCCGGTTCACCTGAGCGAGCGCGACCAGCGCGCACGCCACCAGCAGCACCATTCCCAGCGCCAGCGGCATGGGTCCACTGGTGGTGAAGAAGGCGATGGCGGATCCAGCCAGCGTGCCGATACTCAGCTGCAGGAAGCCGCTAATGCCGGAGGCCAGCCCGGCCCGCTCCTGGTGCGGTTCGAGCACCACGGTCATGGTATTGGCCAGGGTCAGGGAGAAACAAGCGAAGAATGCCGCCATGTTCAGGGCAAATGACCATATGGTGTCGATCCCCAGCCATGTCTGTACCAGCAGTGCGACGCAGACGAGCAGCCAGGCCGGCACCACCACCCGCAGGATCTGCAAGGGACTGAATGTGTTCAGCAGGCGGGCGTTCAGCGGCTGGGTGATGAACGAGATGGAGGCGATGCCGGCAAACGCCAGTCCGAACAGGCTCTCTGAAAGGCCGTAGTGATTGATGAACAGGCCGGGTGCACTCGCCAGGTAGGACATGAGGGTGCCGTAGCCCAGGGTGATGAGGGCTATCGCCCAGGCGGACTGGGGTTCGAGCACTATCAGTTTTATGTTCCTGACCAGGCCGGGAAGGCTGAAGGCGTTGCCGTCCAGGCGTGGCAGCGTCTCCGGCAACAGCCTGATGACCATGATCAGCATGAGGCCGGCCACAACCAGCAGGAACACGAACTGCCAGTGCCAGTCAGCCACGCTCATGATCAGGCTGCCGATGCTGGGTGCCAGGAGGGGAGCGGCGGTGAAGAAGATCATGGCGAACGACATCATGCGGCCCAGCTCACGACCCGAGTACAGGTCCCGCAGTATGGCCCGGGCCAGCACCGGACCGGTGGCGCAACCGAGACCCTGGATGAAGCGCCCGGTCAGCAGGCCCGAGAAATCGCTGGACAGCAGGCAGACAACGCTGCCCAGAGCGTAGATGCACAGCCCCGTCAGCAGTACGGGCCGGCGGCCGAACCGGTCTGCGGCTGAGCCGACCACCAGGTGCGGCAGCGCGTAACCGAGCATGAACACACTGAGTACACGCTGTATGACGGCGTCGCTCACGGCCAGATCCCGGGCCATGGTGGGGAAGGCCGGCAGCATCACGTCCGTGGCCAGCGCAGCCATCGTCATCAGCGCACCGACGATGAACAGCAGTGTCAGGGTCGACGGCATTGCCCGCGGCAACGCGCTCAGGGTTGTACTTGGGGGAGCCACAACCGCTGAACATAACACCGGCGGGCGGCTGGCGCCGACCGATTCCTGACGCCCGTTTGTACTGCATTGTCGTCCCGGCTGCGCGAATCCCGTTTGCGGTCAGAACAAAGCCGGGTATTATTGTTCGCAATCAACCTGAGCTGATTTTTGACCAGAAAGTTGTTGGCTCAGGGGGGTCATAAGATCGGGAGGTCTTACATGCGTAATCTGCTCAAACCGGTCCTCGCCCTTTCGCTCCTCGCCGGAGCGGCCATGGCGCAGGACGCGACTCCGCAGTATGGCGGCGAAGTCGTCGTGGCCATCACCGCAGCCCCTCCGGGCTGGGATCCGAGCGTCAGCACCTCGCAGGAAATCCCCCGCGTGGTCTACGGAAACGTGTACGAGGGCCTGGTCATCTTTGACCGCACCGGCGCCATCGTCCCGGCCCTGGCCACCGAATGGAGCACCTCGGACGACCTGCTCACCTGGACCTTCACCATCCGCGAGGGCGTGAAGTTCCATGACGGCTCCGACCTGCAGCTCTCCGACATCGTCGCCCGCTTCGAACGTGCCCGTGACCCCGAGTCCGGCCACACCAACCACGCCTACTACGCGGCCATCACCGCCGTGACCGCCGATGAGGAAGCCCACACCGTTTCCTTCACCCTGTCCGAGCCGCGCGCCAGCCTGCTGTTCGACCTGGCCCGCCCCGACTCGGTCATCTACCCTGAGGCTCTGACTGACAGCCAGGCTGCACAGCCGGTCGGCACCGGACCCTTCGTGTTCGCCGATTACGTCGAAGGCGCCGAAGTACGTCTCGAGAAGTTCGAGGACTACTGGAACGCAGACCTGCCCTACCTGGACTCCGCAGTGTTCCGCATCATGAGTGACCCGAACAGCCGCTTCGCCGCGCTGCAGTCCGGCGACATCGACCTGATCGGCGTGGCGCTCCAGCCCGAGCAGTTCATCCAGCTCCAGGGCAACCCGGACCTGCAGGGCACCGAAGGTACCGCCACCACCGAGATCACCATGGCCATGAACAACACCCGCGAGCCGTTCAACAATCCGCTCGTGCGCCAGGCCATCACCCACGCCATCGACAAGGAAGC
>CAZBBU010000080.1:0-6623 GCA_964489965.1 uncultured bacterium | reverse complement strand
ATCACCAACGAGTGGTACCCCTACGCCGCCTCGGCCTTCGAAGTGTCCGAAGACGGCCTGACCGTCAACGTGACCGTTCGCGAAGGCATGAAGTGGAGCGACGGCGAAACGCTCGACGCCAATGACTACTACGCCACCTACCTGATCGAGACCTCCGAAAACCGGATGTCGAACGGCTATGACAGCTGGTTCATCGACGGCGCACCGATCACCGTTGACCTGATTGACGACTACAACCTGGTCTTCAACTTCCCGGCACCTGACCGCCAGGCACTGCCTGTCGTGGCCCTGTCCCCGATGCCCGATCACATCCTCGGTGAAATGTGGCGCACTGAAGGTGCCGACGCCGTGGGCGAAGCCTGGGGCAACAGCACCGATCCCAGCCTGCTCGTTGGCGCCGGTCCGTTCATCCCGACCGTCCACCAGCCCGGCGAACGCCTGGTCATGGAGCGCAACCCCTACTTCGGCGAGTGGAACGTCGACGAAGAAGGCAACGCCCTCCCCTACCTCGATGCCGTCAGCCTGACCTTCGTGACTGACAGTGACGCTGCCCTGAACCTGTACCTTGCCGGTGAGCTCGACTCGTTCTCCCCGCGCAACTATGACGACATCGGCCTGATCGCCAATGCCGTCAACAACGGCGAGATTTCCGCAGACATCTTCGAGAACATCAGCCCGGTCGCCAGCAGCCAGTTCATCGTCTTCAACTGGAACAAGGCCTCCGATCCGTTCAAGGAGGACCTCTTCCGCAACACCGACTTCCGTCGTGCGATGAGCCACCTGACCGACCGCGCCGCCATGATTGACCTGGTCTACCAGGGCGCCGCCGAGCCGATGTACAACTCCGTCTATCAGGTGTTCAGCACCTGGGTCAACAACGACGCTCCGCGTTACGACTATGACCCCGAGGCTGCCCGTGCCCTGCTGGCCGGTATCGGCTTCACCCAGACCAACAGTGACGGCTGGCTCGTCGACGCCAACGGCAACGAACTCGCCTTCACCCTCACCACCAACGCCGGTAACGTCCAGCGCGAGCAGCTCATCCAGATCTTCGCTGACGCCGCCCGTGACATCGGTGTGAACGTCACCACCCTGCCGCTCGACTTCAACCTCATGGTCGGTCAGCTGACCAGCGAGGGTGACGACCGTGACTTTGATGCCATCCTGATCGGCCTCACCGGCGGCAACGCCGACTGGCCCTTCGGCAGCAACGTCGTGCCCTGGGGCACCGGCCTGCACATGTACAACATGTCGCCCACCTACGTGAGCCCGCAGGAACTCCAGATGGGCCGCCTCTACTACGCCGGCCGCCAGGAGCTTGACAACGAAGCAGCCCTCGAGATCGCCTTCGAGCTGCAGGAAGTCGAAGCCAGCCTGTCGCCCATCATCTACACCGTGAGCCCCACCGCGCACGCCAGCTGGCTCAGCCACGTGTCCGGTGAGCTCCCCATGGAATACGCCAGCGACTTCGTCGGCACCCGCCGCATCCCGCTGACCTTCTTCCAGTAACAGCTTCGACTTCGGTCTGAGTTAAGAGATTGCCAGGGGTGGAGGCACGTTCCTCCACCCCTGAGCCTGACACACAAGTCATCATTTCGTGCCTGACCCGCTGACGGGGGGCCGTCAAAATCGTGACGCACCGAGGTTTCTGTCTTGGGTCCTTTCATATTACGCCGCTTCCTTCATCTGATTCCCACGTTCCTGGGCGCCATGTTCCTGGCGTTCATGATCTCCCAGCTGTCGCCGGGTGACTACCTGACAACCAGGGAACTCGACCCCAACGTCCGACCCGAGACCATCGCCGTGCTGCGCGCACGCTTCGGACTTGATCAGCCGATTCCCGTTCAGTTCCTGCACTGGATCAAGAACATCGCTGTGGGCGATCTGGGTACGTCATTTGCCACTAACGGGCCCGTCTGGGACGTTATATCCGGGCCCATAGGCCGCTCGATGGTGCTGGTCATCTACTCGACGGTGCTGCTGTACGCGCTGGCGATCCCGCTCGGTGTCTTCTCGGCCGTCAGGCAATACTCGTTCGGCGACCAGCTGATCAGCTTCCTGTCCTATATCGCCCTCGCAATACCGAATTTCTTCCTGGCATTGCTATTTATCCTGCTGATCTTCACGACCAGAACCTGGACCCGTGAACTGTTCGGCTACAACGAGTTGATATTGCCCGTGGCACAGATGACCAGCAGCAACCACCTGCAGATGTCACCACTCCAGAAGGTGTGGGACATCTTCTGGCACATGCTGATGCCTGGCTTCGTGATTGCCACAGGCGGCATCGCCGGCTTCACACGTGTGCTGCGTGGTCAGATGCTTGAGTACATGGGCAGTGACTTCATCCGCACGGCCCGTGCCAAGGGGCTCGGCCAGCGCGCCATCACCTACAAGCACGCACTGCGGCCCGCCCTCATTCCGTTCGTGGCCGGTATCGGCGGCCTGCTGCCGTCACTTGTGGGCGGCGCCGGCCTCGTGGAGATCGTCGTTTCCTGGCCCGGCATCACGCCGGCGTTCCTGAACGCCATCAACACCCGGGACGTTTACGTGTACCTGGGCCTGCTCGTCATCTCCACCATCCTTCTGATCATCGGCAACCTGCTGGCTGACATCCTGCTGGCGGTCGTCGATCCCAGGATCAGGTACAGCTGATGGCAGACCAGATCAACATGCCCGACCCGAACGACCTGGCCGTGGAAACCGGACCGGCCGCACGCGCCGGCAAGTCGCAGGCGCAGGTCGTCTGGGAACAGTTCAGCAAGCACAAGGCCGCCCTGATAGGTGGCGGAGTGCTGATCTTCATGTACATCGTGACGGCCTTTGCCGGCTTCCTGGCACCTTACGGCGTCAACGAGTACCGCCGCTCCCCTTCGGCCGCCTACCACCCGCCAAGCCAGATTCACTGGCGCGACGCGGAAACCGGCCGTCTGACCGCCCCCTACGTGTACCTGACCCGGGAGGAACGCGATCCGGTCACCAGGCAGCGCGTTTACGTCGAGGACGTGGAGGCGGGCGAGTTCCCCATCCAGTGGTTCGTGCGCCGTCCCGAAGCCACTTACTCGATCCTGGGCATCTGGGAAAGCGACCTGCACCTGTTCGGGGTTGAGGAACCGACCCGGGTGTTCCTGCTCGGGACGAACAACCTGGGCAAGGACGTCTTCTCGCGGATAATGTACGGCGGTCAACTGTCGCTGACCGTCGGCATCCTCGCGGTATGGGTGGCGCTGTTCCTGGGCCTGTTCTTCGGAGGCCTGGCAGGCTTCTACGGGGGTTGGGTCGATGACCTGATAATGCGCCTCATCGAGATCATCGCAGCCATCCCGGACCTGTTCCTGCTCATCATCCTGCTGTCACTGCTGCGGGATCCACGCAACCCGATCGCCCAGGTGTTCGGCCTGCAGATGAACTCGGGTGAGATATTCATGCTCACCGTGATCGTGCTCGGTTTCATCGGTTGGGGTGGCCTGGCAAGGGTGATCCGAGGATTGATACTGTCGCTGCGCGAGGCAGATTACGCCGCCGCAGCCAAGGCGCTGGGCGCCAGCGAGCTGCGGATCCTGTTCCGGCACCTGCTGCCGGCCACCGCCTCCTACGTGATCGTGAACCTGACCCTGGCCATCCCCAGTTTCATCCTGGTGGAGACGGGGCTGTCATTCATCGGCCTGGGTCCGAGCGAGACGGACACCGCCAGCTGGGGCATGCTGCTGCGTGACGCAACCAACCGCGGCATCGGCATCCAGTTCGCTCCCTGGCTGCTCCTGCCGGGCATTCCCATCGTCATCGCCATCCTCTGCTGGAACCTGGTCGGTGACGGCTTGCGAGACGCCTTCGATCCCAAACGAAGGAGCAGCTGAACGGGCACATGGCTGAACCAGGCAAGGACGACAGGGAACTGACCCGCCGCGACGTCAGGCGATTGGTGGGTGCCGCCTACTCGGTGTCATTCCCCTACCTGCTTCTGCTGTTGGGTGGGATCCTGATCGCCTTCTGGCTGCTCATCCTGTTCTTCGCGTGAACGGCAAGGACATTCCCGGGCTCGCCCAGATCGGGGAGGCTCTGCAGGCAAGTCTGCTGCAGAGCCTCCCTTCGGTGGAGCACCCGCATCCGGAGCTGGCCCGCTACCGGCGCCTGCTGGCCGACTACCCGCGCCGCAGCGGCAAACAGGTCCGGGGCGTTATCACCCTGCTCTCCACCATGGCCCACGGAGGCACCCTGCAGCAGGGCACGCCGGCGGCAGTGGCCCTTGAACTGTTCCAGTCATGGGTGCTGGTTCACGATGACATCGAGGACGATTCCCTGATCCGCCGCGGCCGCCCGGCACTGTACCGCCAGGTGGGCATGCCGGTGGCCCTCAACGTCGGCGACGGACTGCATGTGCACATGTGGCACCAGCTGCTGTCCGCGGAACTTCCCTCCCCCGTGATCATGGAGTTCCTCTCCACGATTGCCAGAACCGCCGAGGGGCAGCACCTGGACCTGGCCTGGGTCGAAGCCGGCCGGCTGGACGTAAGCGAGCAGGAGTACCTGGACATGGTCAAACTGAAGACCGCCTGGTACACCGTGGTGACCCCGTTGAACCTGGGCGCCTTGCTGCTGGGCCAGGAGCCGGCAGCTGAGTTCAGGAACGCCGGACTTGAGCTGGGCGCTGCCTTCCAGATTCGCGACGACGTGTTGAACCTGACCAGCTCCGACACGGCGGCAGGCGGCTACGGCAAGGAATACGCAGGTGACCTGGTCGAAGCCAAACGCACCCTCATCCTGGCCCATTTCTTCGCCACTGCTGCTGCGGCCGTCCGCGATGACGCCACCGAACGGCTGCTCAAGCCCGCTACAGACCGAACTGATGCGGACGTGGACTGGTTGCTGGCCGCACTGAACGCCAGCGGTTCGATCGACTACGCGCAGCAGCGGGCAGTCGAGCTGGCCGTATCCGCGCTGCAGGCGTTGGAAGACGCACTTCTTGAGATGCCCGGTAAGCAGGCCAGCGCCATGCTCACATCCCTGCTGCACACACTGGCGAACCGGGAACGCTGACGTCCTGACCATCTGGATGAAAACCCAGAGATCCTCGGCAGAGATGGCCTGACGCGCTGCCGCTTCGGCGGAAGCGGCGCTAAAGTGTCCACATGTTCAGCCTGATCGCCTCACTTGCCGCCTGCCCGGGCTGTGGCGCAGCCCAGGCTACCGGCAGCGGCCTGTGCGCCACCTGCACCGCCGCTCAGCAGGACGCCGTCCACCAGCCGGGTCTGGTGGCACTGGGCCGTTACGAAGGCGTGCTGGCCGGTGCCGTCAGGGCACTGAAGTTCCGGGGTGCCAGCCGGCTGGCAGTCACCCTGGCCCCAGAGCTTGCCAGGCAGGTCCGCAAGCGTGGCTGGCGACCATCGGCGGTCTGCCCCGTTCCTTTGCACCACACGCGCCAGCGGCAACGCGGTTACAACCAGGCTGAACTGGTGGCCCGGGCACTTGCCGCGCAACTGGCAGTGCCCTGCCTGAGGCTGCTGGTGCGCTCACGGGCTACCGGACAGCAGGCCAACCTGGCCACGCACCGGCGGGCAGCCAACACCGGCCGCGCTTTTGCCCTGGCGCCCACAGCTCCCCGGATCTTGCCCATGCGGGTGCTGCTGATCGATGATGTACTCACTACAGGCGCTACTCTGGGCGCCTGCCGCAAGCTGCTGCTGGCGGCAGGCTGTCAGGCCGTTTACTACGCCGTGCTGGCGGCTGCCCGCCCCCGCCCGGCTACTGACGCCGGCCGCGCGGAACTGGCCACAACCTGAGCGGCGTCTACAGTGCGAACATCAGGCCGGTGCCGATTCCCAGCAGAACTCCTACCAGCACCTGCGGATAGGTGTGCCCCAGGAGCGTCTTCAGGGCCATCGGCCGGAATCCCTCATCGAACAGGTGAGCCAGTTCGCTGACCAGGTCGTTGATGAGCTCCGCCTGCTTGCCTGCCGCCCGACGGATGCCGGTGGCGTCGTAGATGACTATCGAACCGAAGACAGCGGCGATGGCGAAGTAAGGGCTGCCGAACCCGTAGGTGATTCCCAGCACCACGGACACCGCGCCCACGGCAGCGGAGTGTGAGGAAGGCATGCCACCCGTCTCAAGCAGGCGGTCCATGGCCAGCCGTCGCTCGGTGATGAGCACAAGCACCACCTTCAGGGCCTGCGCCAGGACGGTCGCCACGAAGGCGGCCACCAGAGGAGTATTCAGCAGCAGGTCACGCATCAACCTGTTCCACGGCGGCGCTCTGCGGCGATGACGGTGTTGTGCAACAGCATCGCCACTGTCATGAGGCCGGTTCCGCCCGGCATGGGAGTCAGCGCCCCCGCTACTTCAGCCGCAGCAGGATCAATGTCACCGTGAATCCGGCCGTCCACGCGGGTAAGACCCACGTCCAGCAAGGCAGCACCGGGTTTCACCATGTCCGCCTTGATCAGGCCTGGCACACCGACTGCGGCCACCAGTATGTCCGCCCGCAGGCAGACCGACTTGAGGTCGCGGGTGCGGGAATGCGCCAGCGTCACGGTGGCATTCCGCCGCAGGAACAGGGCAGCTGCGGGCTTGCCCACAAGCTGCGATCTGCCCACGATTACCACCTCGCTGCCTTCGATGCCTAT
>CAZBBU010000079.1:4403-6776 GCA_964489965.1 uncultured bacterium | reverse complement strand
AGCGTTCCTTCAGCAGCTCCAGGAAGCTGCGTGCCTCGTCGGTGCCTTCCTGGAACTCGATGCCGGCGTAGATGTCCTCGGTGTTCTCACGGAAGATGACCATGTCCACCAGTTCCGGCTGCTTCACCGGGCTGGGCACGCCCTGGAAGTACTGGACGGGCCGCAGGCAGGCGTAGAGGTCAAGTTTCTGCCGCAGTGCCACGTTGATGGAGCGGATGCCTCCGCCCACGGGCGTGGTGAGGGGTCCCTTGATGCCGATCAGGTACTCATCAAGTGCCGTGACGGTCTCGTCAGGCAGCCAGATCGTTTCGCCGTACACCTCATTCGCCTTGTCACCGGCGAAGATCTCCATCCAGGCGATCTGCCGCTTACCGGAGTACGCGCGCTCCACGGCGGCGTCCAGCACGCGTTTGGAGGCACGCCAGATGTCCGGTCCGGTGCCGTCACCCTCGATGAAGGCGACGATGGGGCGGTCACCCACCTGCAGTTCTCCGTTTGCGATGGTGATCTTGTCACCCTCAGGTACCTTGATGTGCTTGAAGCTCATGTCTCTCCTAATTCGCCCGCTGTCACAGAATTCCGGGCTGTCTGATGTTGTTTCTGATGCTACCACTTCATCCGCATTTCACCGGATGCCGCCCCGGTCTTCAGAACTCGTCGCGCGGCGCGGTTGCGCCCTCGCGCACGCCGGCCGCATGCGGTTCCACATGGATCGTGCTGACCAGGTTCGGCAGCCTCCGTGAGAGCCTGTCCTCGAGCTCCCGCACGAGCGCATGGGCGTGTTCCACTGTGGTCTGGGGTGCCAGGAACACATCAACCTCCACGAAGCGGGCGTTGCCGGACATCCTGGAGCGGAGCCGGTGGTACCCCAGCACCTCGCGGGTGGCGTTGAGCTCCTGCATCACCAGCTCATCTTCCGCCTCCGGCAGGCGTTCGTCAAGCAGTTGCGACAGGGTGCGGCCCATGAGCAGCCAGCCTTCCCGAACGATGTTCAGAGCCACCAGCAGCGCGACCAGCGGATCCAGGAACAGCCAGCCGCTCCACCAGACCAGCACCACCGCCAGCACCACGCCGAGGGATGACCAGACGTCAGTGAGCAGATGACGGGCGTTGGCGGCCAGGCCCGCGGATTCCAGTGTCCTGGCCCGGGCGCGAAGCCACAGTGCCAGACCCAGGTTCACGGCCCCCGCGAGCAGCGCTGTGGCCAGGCCCACAGGCACGTTCTGGAGTTCCTGCGGTGAGAGCAGCCGCTGCACGCCCGACAGCAGGATCATCGCTCCCGCTGCCACGATGAGAAGCGCCTCGAAGGCGCTTGACAGCAGCTCGGCTTTCTGATGGCCGTAAGGATGCTCGTAGTCGGCCGGTTGGCTCGCAACGCGGGTGGCCAGCACCAGCACCAGCGCGGCCAGCACGTTCACTATCGATTCTGCCGCGTCTGACAGCAGCGAAACGGAACCTGTGAGGAAGAAGGCAGCGGCCTTGAGGCCCAGCACCAGCAGCGCCCCGGCCAGACTGACAAGTGCAGCCCGGGCCTGCGGCTGGTTCACGGCAGGTCGTCTTCCTCGTCGTCATCCTGCGCCAAACCAGAGGAGACCGCTGACTGTGACAGTTCTCCGCTGCGCAGCGCCTCTTCCAGTTCCTCGCCCTGGTAGTCGGTGACGGTCTCGCTGATCAGCTGCAGAGCCGCCGTCGCCTGTTCCTGGGGCACCAGCACCACGCTGACGCCGATGCCCGGCGTGCCCAGGTGTGCGAACACGTCCTGGCCGCCATCGCCGCCCCGGACGAGGGTCACGAAGCCGGCGTCCTCAAGCAGTGCCGCGACCATCTCAGCCAGCGGTTCCGCCGGGGCCACGTCCACTATGGTCCAGATGTCACCGTTGATGGTCCTGTTCTCGCCTTTCATGCAAACCTCCCACCCGTCAGCCCGCAAGCCGCACTCGCCCAATGATACGAAATCGACTGCGGCTGGTTCACGCGGGCTGGTAGAGTTCTGGGTGGTGGATGCACAATGGATCTGCGACGCCTGCGGTTGGGACAATCCGGGTACCCGCGTGTGCGAACGCTGCGGACAGGCGCTGCACTGGCAGCAGGATCCGCCTCTGGACATGCCCGGTGCTCCCAGCCCGGCCATGCTGCCCGAGTTCTGGAGTTTCCTGCTCTGGACCCTGCTGAGCCTCGCCGGCGTTGTGGTCACGTTACTGCCGGTCGGGTCAGCTGCTGACATTCCCTGGTACTGGCTGGCTGTGCACCTGCTGGTGTTCGGTACGGCCAGCCTCGGGGCGCTGCGCAACCTCATGTTCAGGCTCTGGTTCTACAGGGTTGAGTTCAGCACTCCGGCGCACGCGCGTTCGGGAACCATGATCGACGCGCAGC
>CAZBBU010000079.1:0-4393 GCA_964489965.1 uncultured bacterium | reverse complement strand
AGGCTGCTCCCCTACCGGACCGTGTCAGGCGTGCATGTGACCATCTCATTCCGTGAGATCGGCTTCACCAGCCAGGGCAACCTGCGGACCCGCACAATGGACGTGAGCAGACTGAACAGGGGCGCACCATTGCGGGGCCGTCGCGAGCACCTGTTCAGCTGGAGCTTCCCGGCACCCACGCCGCTGGGACGCTACATGCACCTGGGTACGGAGATGCAGGTGTCACTGTGGCGCTTCCTGGGCCGCTTCCTGCCGGAGGTCGGCATCGCCGCGAGTCAGTTGCGGCAGGACGGCGGCTGGTTCGTGCAGCTCAGGTTACGGCGCGGGCTCTTCAGCAAGGTGATCGAACGACGCGTGGTGCTGTACTCGCCGGGTATGGAACTGCTGGTGGGTTGAAGTCGCCTGGGCGGATGAACTTCTGTGACACTTGGTTATACTGCTGTGCATAGGAACGATTCCGGATAAGGAGGTCCACCGGATGTGGGTATCCACCAAAGCTCAATACGGAATGCGGGCACTGATTGAGGTTGCCCTTGGAGGCTCCACGCCCACCAGCCTGAAGGTCGTGGCCGAGCGGCAGGGCCTTTCCCACCTTTACCTGGAACAGATTTTTGCCACGCTGCGCAAGGCCGGTTACGTTGATTCGGTTCGCGGTGCGCATGGTGGCTACATGATTGCCCGCCCGGCGGACCAGATCACTGCCCTTGAGGTGGTGGAGTTGCTGGAGGGCAGCCTCGCCCCGGTGACCTGCATCGATGACCAGGGCAACTGTGAACGCGTGGGCAACTGCGCTGCGGAACCGCTGTGGCGCCGGGTGGACAACGCCGTGCGTACCGTGCTCGGTGGCACCACCCTGGCTGAGATGGTGGCTGAACGGGAGCTCCTGAACCTGGAGCCGCTGCCGCCGCAGTTCGCTGCAGCCTGAATAAGTACTGCACTTGAAAAACACGGAGATCTACCTGGACCATGCCGCCAGCACGCCCATGCGTGCGGAGGTGGCGGAGCTGATGATCGGCACCATGACCGGCAACTACGCCAATCCCTCCAGCATCCACCGGGCGGGCCAGCGGGCCAGGCGGACGCTGGAGACAGCCCGGGAACAGGTGGCCGCCGCACTCGGCGCGCAACCGCGCGAACTGGTCTTCACCTCGGGTGCAACGGAGGCGATAAACCAGGCCCTGTTCGGCCTCGCCAGCCGACCCGGTTTCACGCGCCTGCTGGTGAGCCCCCTGGAACATCAGGCGGTGCTGGCCGTGGCCCGCGAGTTGCAGCGGCAGGGTCGGCATGTGGACATGCTCCCTCTGCAGGACGGTGGCATCGGTCCCTCATCCCTGAAACAGGCGGAACTGGAACCCGGTGATGTGGTGGCCGCGATGCTGGTCAATAACGAGACCGGAGCCCTGACCGGTGTCCGGCATCTGGCCAACATGGCTCACGCGCGCGGCGCCCTCTTCTTCTGTGACGCAACCCAGGCTGTGGGTGTCGAGGAAGTCGACGTGAGCGAGTTGCATGTGGACGCCCTGGTGCTGTCCGGCCACAAGATCGGCGGTCCCAAGGGCGCCGGAGTGTTGTGGCAGCGGGCGGGCCTCGAGCCCACGCCACTTCTGCTGGGTGGCGAACAGGAACGTGGTTTCCGCGCCGGCACCAGCAACCTGCCGGCCATGGCGGGACTGGGTCTGGCGCTTGAACTGGCGACCGCCGAACGCGCTCAGCTGTACGTGCACCTTCAGAAACTGCAGGCCAGCTTCGAGCAGCATGTCACTGCTTTGCCTGGTGTGAGCATCGTGGCGGCGGACCAGCCACGCAGTGTCAAACACTCGAGCGTGCAGGTGCAGGGTGTGGAGGGCGAGACGCTGCTGATGGCACTTGACACGGCAGGCGTACAGGCCAGCATCGGCTCCGCCTGCGCCGCCGGGAGCCTGGAACCGAGTCACGTTCTGCTTGCACTTGGTTACGGCGAGGCGGAAGCCAAGGCGACACTGCGCTTCAGCTACGGGCGTGACACCACGCTGGATTCAGTGCTGGAAGCCGCAGCCAGGCTGGCGACCGTCATCAGCCAGTGCCGCCTGGCGGGCTGAGTCAGAAGCGACTGCTTGTGCGGGGTGCCACCACATCATCGATCAGGCCGTAATCGCGGGCTTCGGCCGGAGCCATGAAGTAATCCCGTTCCAGGTCCTGGCTGATGCGGCTGGCGCTCTGCCCCGTGTGCAGTTCGTAGAGCTGCACCATACGGTCGCGGATGTTGCCGTACTCGCGGGCCATGATCTCCAGGTCCGGCAGGCTGGAGCGTGGGAAGCCGGCGGAACCGGCGTGAATCATGATGCGGCTGTTGGGCAGCGCCACCCGGTGGCCGCGTTCGCCGGCCATCAGGATCACCGAGCCCATGGACATGGCGATGCCGACGCAGTTCGTGTGCACGGGTGCCCTGATGTACTGCATCACGTCATATATGGCCAGCCCGGCGTACACCTCACCGCCCGGGCAGTTGATGAACAGGTTGATGGGCTCCTCACTCGATTGCGAGTCAAGCAGCAGCAGCTGCGCCACCATCACGTTGGCGACCTCACTGTCGATGGGTGAGCCAAGGAAGATGATGCGTTCACGCAGCAGCCTGCTGTAGACGTCATAGCTGCGTTCGCCGGAGCTGGTCTGCTCAATCACGTACGGTATCAGTGGCAATCTGCTGCTCCAATTCTGCTTGAGTTACTGAAACGGCCGGACCCGGGATCTACCCAGGGTCCGGCCGCCTGTGGCTGATCTGTTGTAAGTCTACCCGAGGGCAGCCACGGCCGCTGCGGCCAGGCGTTCCTTGACTGCGTCTTCCAGCGCCTTCTCGCGCTGCAGGAGGAAGCGGTAGTTGCGTTCCCACTCCTCGCCACGCTCACGCCGGATGGCGGCCACATCCTTGCCTTCCTCGGCGGCGGCCTCGGCGAGTGCCTCTTCGAACTCCTCGTCGGTGAACACCGTCTGACGGTCGATCATGAGCTTCTCGAGCGCCAGGTCACGCCGTACGGCCTCGGTGGCGGAGTTGATCAGGTCCTGCTGGAACTTCTCGGTCTCACCACGCTCGTCGAGCCTGGCCAGGTAGTCCTGCATGGTGATGCCGCGCCGGCCCAGGTCTTCCTGCAGGTTGCTCAGCAGGTACTCCTGACGGCGGTTCAGCATGCCGGCGGGAACCGGGAAGGGGCTGTCTGCCAGAAGCTTGTCCACGAACTCGTTCTTCTGCGCCTCGAAAGCGTCAGCCTCGGCCTGCTCAAGCAGCGTCTTGTGGATGTAGGCGCGTGCTTCTTCCCAGTTGGCGAAGCCCAGGGTGCTGGCAAACTCGTCGTCAGCCTCCGGCAGCTCCTTCTCGCGAACGTCACTGATGCGGACCTTGAGCCTGGTGGGTTCCGGCGCCTGGACCTCACTCACCACGTCTTCGTCTACCGCACTGTCAGCGTCCGTATCAGCCTCGGCTGGTTCCGGTGTGTTGCTGGCCAGGACGAGTTCAACTTCGTCACCCGCACTCTTGCCTACGAGCTGCTCGGCCAGCTGTTCGCTGACGGCGTCCATGTCAACCGGCATGGTGCTGCCGGGAGTACCGTCCTCGCTGACGGTCTCGACGGTGAGCACGTCACCGGCCTGCACGGCGCGGTCCACGGGAACCATGGTGGCATTGTCCTGCTGCAGGCGCTTCACGGCGGCGTCGATATCCTCGTCACTGATCGAGGCACCGGGGGTGTCGATCACGATCTGGTCGATGTCCGGCAGGTTGATCTCGGGAGCCAGGTCCATGTGGATGTCGAAGCTGAAGTCCTCCCCACGGCTGGGGTTGCCGCCGTGGAAGTGAAGACCGATGGGCTTGAGATCGGTTTCTGCCATGGCCTCGCGGTAGTTTCCGTCGATCAGCATCTCACGGACTTCCTGGGCCAGCGCCTCGGCGCCTATGCGCTTCTCGAGTATCGCCGCCGGCACCTTGCCGGGGCGGAAACCGGGGATGCGCACCCGACCCGACAGCTCGCGCAGGACGGACGCGAAGGCACCATCCACTTCTGCTGCCGGCAGTGTGACCTCAACCGTTGCTTCAACTTCCTGCCTGTCCTTGATGTTTACCTGCATCGCTTGGAATCCTTTCCGCCCGCCCTGGGCCGTGTGCAAGCTGTCATCACTCAGGCGGGGGTTCATTAAAAAGCAGAATGTCGGCGGTCAGCTGACTGCCTGCCGTGGTGCGAGGAGCGGGACTTGAACCCGCACGCCAAAGGCACCAGATCCTAAGTCTGGCGCGTCTACCAATTCCGCCATCCTCGCGAACGAAAAGGCATCGCCACACATGGTGCAGGCGATGCCTTCCGGCCGACTTTGGGGTGGATGATGGGATTTGAACCCACGACCCCCGGAACCACAATCCGGTGCT
>CAZBBU010000078.1:0-6818 GCA_964489965.1 uncultured bacterium | reverse complement strand
TCGGAGCCATGAGTGCTGACTGCAGCCCGGCACTGGCGCTGGCGACGATGGCGGCGGCCGCCACCACGGTCTTGCCGCTGCCCACATCACCCTGCAGCAGTCGGGCCATGCGCCGCCCGGAGGCCAGGTCAGCCACGATCTCCCCGATGACACGCTGCTGGGCGCCGGTGAGTGCGAAAGGAAGCGATTCGGTGAAACGGTCGACCGCCCCCGGGTCCAGTTTCATGGCCCTGCCGTCAGAATCGGCGGCCTGATTCAGCAGCACCCGCAGTTCCAGGAACAGGAACTCGTCGAACTTCAGTCGCCTTATGGCTGTCTTCAGTTCCTCCTCGCCGGTCGCGAAGTGGATGTTGCGGACCGCCGTGTCCAGGCTGACCAGGCCGTGCCGCTCAAGCAGACTGCGGGGCAGATGGTCCCTTATGACCGGCAGCGCTTCAAGCAGCCGCCAGGCCGCCCGGCGCAGGTAGGCCTGGCTCAGTCCCTGGGTGCTGGCGTAAACGGGGGTTATCCGGCCGGTGGACAGTGACTCGCTGTCATCGTCGACCTCGAAGTCCTGGACGCTCAGTTCGAGCCTGTTGCCGCGTTCCTTCACGGCACCGGTGACTATGAGCCGCTGACCCGGGAACAGTTGCTTCTCCAGCCACGGCTGGTTGAACCAGACGGCGGTGAGCGTCTCACCCGCCGGGTTGGCGAGCGTGGCGCGCAGCACCTTGATTCCGCGGCGACCCTTAATCAGGTTGCGGCTGCGCACCGTTCCTGAGACGGTGGCCCGTTCCAGGCCCCGCAGGTCACGGTAATGCGGCAGCTGCCGCCGGTCCTCGTAACGGCGCGGGTAGTGATTCAGCAGGTCGCGATAGGTGCGCAGCCCGATCTCAGCCAGCTTGCGTGCCGCCTGTTGGCCCAGGTCAGGTTGACGGGTCTCAAGACGTGCATCCAGGTCTGGCGGATTGCCGGCCACAGGCCAATTCTGTCACGAAGTGCGCGACGCACCGGTCTTGTCCCTGTTCGGTCCATGCGTTATCCTGCGAGACGCAATTAGCTGAATCACTTTTGCAGTAAGAGGGAGACGATCATGAAGAGACTGATTTCCACCCTGGTGGCAGCCCTGTTCGCAGTGTCATTTGCCCAGGATCTTGGTGGCGCAACCATCCGCATCGGTTCGGACACGACCTATCCGCCGTTTGAGACCGTGGATGAGAACGGCCAGATCGTCGGTTTTGATATCGACGTGTTCAACGCAATCTGTGAGCGCGTCAACTGCGTCGCCGAGTTCATCACCACTGCCTGGGACGGAATCTTCCCCGCCCTGGCCGCCGGTGAGTTCGATGCGGTCGCCTCGGGAGTCACCATCACCGCCGAGCGTGATGAGGTCGTGGACTTCACCGATCCCTACTTCGTTGTCGACCAGGCGATCACCACCCGCGTGGCTGACGAAGGCTATGAGCTGGCTGACTTCACTGATGAGAGCAGCAGCCTCACGCTCGGTGCCCAGACCGGCACCACCAACGCGATGACCGCCGAGAACCTCGTCGGCCGTGACCGCGTGCAGCTGTATGACGACTTCAATGCCGCCATCCAGGCATTGCTGAACGGCGATGTTGACGGCGTGATGATCGACAACGTCATCGCCGAGTCGTTCGTGGCCACCTACGCCGGCGAGCTGGCCGTGGCAGTTTCCAGCGTCGAATCCGGCGAGGAACTCGGCTTTGCCGTGCAGGAAGGCAGTGACCTGGTGGACGCCCTGAACGCTGGCCTGGCCCAGATTCGCGAGGATGGCACACTGGACGCACTGGTCCAGAAGTGGTTTGTCGACTGAACATCTGAAATCCGGTGGGCGGGGCGAACCCCCGCGCGGTGACAGGTGGCGGGTGCTCAAGGGCATCCGCCCCGGTTACCTTGTGCTGCTTGCGGCCGTCCCCTTCGTAATTCTGCTGTTCATGGGTTCGGACAGCTACATGGATGCGCTCGAGTTCATACTGCCGGGCGTCGGGACCACGCTGCTGGTGACCGTTCTGGCCTACATCGCAGCGGCCATCCTGGGTCTGGTGCTGGCAGGGATACTCCTGCTCAAACCCGGCAAGCACACCCTGCGCAACAACCTGGTCATCTGGTTGCTTCTGGTGCTGGCAGCCGTCTGGTTCTTCAGCCGTCCGGAAGTCCAATTCGTACTGGTCGGTGAAACCGAGGGCCTGGTGGCCATCATCAAGGACACGCCCAAGGGCCTCGTAGACGCGGTACAGAACGGAACCTATTCGGAGGCTGAGCTGCCTGGCCGCAGCATCCGCGCCGTCGCCACCGGCGAGGATGCGGTGCAGCGCCTGACGGACGGCATCGTCACCGCGGCTTTCATGCCTGCCGACATGGCGCCCGCAGACATACCTGTGCTATGGGAGGCCAGCTTCCTGCCCAGCCAGTCACGCATGCCGGCGCTGCTTTTCACTGTGCTGGCAGCCATACTCGGCGTGCTCATGTTCGCCGGCTGGCAGAGTGGCAAGCACCCGCTGGCCATCTTCGCGGAACTGTACGTGGACATGATCCGCGGCATTCCCATGCTGGTGATCATCCTCTACATCGGCTTCCCGGTGCAGGGAGCACTGCGCGACCTGAGTGACGGCCTGATCGAACCGAGTCGCCTAACCCGCGGCGTCATCGCCATCTCCCTCGGCTACGCGGCCTACATGGCTGAGATATTCAGGGCTGGAATCCAGGCGGTCTCACACGGTCAGATCGAGGCGGCACGAAGCCTGGGCCTGAGCGGTGCGCAGACGGCCCGCTTCGTGATACTGCCGCAGGCACTCAGGATCGTGATCCCACCGCTGGGCAACGAGTTTATTGCGATGCTCAAGGACACCTCCCTGCTGTCGCTGCTGTCACTGCGTGAGATCACTCAGCGGGGCCGCGAGTTCACATCGCGTACCTTCGAGTACTTCCCCGGTTACAACACCGTAGCCATCATCTACATCGGCCTGACCCTGGCAGCCGCATCTCTGCTCAAGTTCGTTGAACGGCGTGGCAGCCGCTCGGAAGCAGCCCGCTGAGTACTGATCCTGTGAGCCCGGTACCGGTCACGCACAGCGACAGCGAGATAGGCTGAACTATGGCCACGGCCGTCGTCGACCTGAACGCGATAACGCACAACCTGTCCGTGGTCCGGTCCCTGCTCAACCCTGACACCTTCGTGATGCCGGCCGTCAAGGCGAACGCGTACGGCCACGGCGCTGTGCCGACGGTCAGGGCGCTGGAAGAGGCAGGTGTCAAGTGGTTCGCCGTGGCTACTGCCGCCGAGCTGATCGAGCTTCGGGAAGCCGGCGTGACAGCGGAGTTGCTGCTGCTCACTCCCGCCCTGGAACGGATCGAGGAGCTGGTGGAGGCTGGCACGGTGTTCACCCTGCCTGACTACGCCACACTTGAGCGCCTGACCCGGCGCGGTGTGGCCCGTGGAGCCCGGGTGCACGTGAAGGTTGACACGGGTCTGGGCCGGCTCGGTCTGCCGCCTGCCGAAGCTGCAGAACTGGCTGCCGAAGCGGAGCGCTCCGGCCTGGTGGTGCAGGGTCTGTTCAGCCATTTCGCGGCGGCGGAGGACAATCCGGAGCTCACCGCCCTCCAGCTTGAAAGGTTCAACGAAACGGGAGGGCTGCTGGCCAGGCATGGCATCTCCCCGGAAGTGAGGCACATCTGCAACTCCGCGGGCATCCTCACGCTGGCCGAGGCGGGCTGCAACATGGTGCGCCCCGGGCTGCTCTGCTACGGTTACTCCCCCGTAGCCGGAGAACATCCCCTGGCGGGCAGGCTGCGGAAGGCACTCACGCTTCTGGCTCCGGTGACTCAGGTCAAGAGGGTGCCGGCCGGTACGGGCCTCGGTTACAACCACCTCCACACCACGACTGCTGTAACCAACATCCTGACGGTGCGCTGCGGTTATGGCGACGGCTACAGGCGCCTGCTCAGCAACCGCTCCTGGGCTTCACTGCACGGCGAACGCCTCCCTGTACGGGGCCGCGTGGCCATGGATCAGCTGTTGCTTGAGGCCGGTGACCTGAAGGCCGAACCCGGCGAGCTGGTGACGATGATCGGCGGCAGAGGCCCCGGTGCGGACGAGCTCGGTGAGTTGGCCGAATCCAATGCTTACGATATCCTTACCTCGCTGACGCACCGGGTGAACCGCCAGTTCACCAGGAACGGCTGCTGAACTCAGACTCAGAACTGCGCTGCGGGAGAAAAGCATGTATGTAGCAATCGCCGGTAACATCGGTTCCGGCAAATCCAGCCTCACCGGCCTGCTGTCCGAGCGGTACGGCCTGCAACCCGTTTACGAGGCGGTGGACGAGAACCCTTATCTTGAGGACTTCTATGAGCGGATGGACCTGTACGGCTTCCATTCGCAGATATTCTTTCTGGCGCGCAGGCTCAAGCAGCACCTGTCACAGGTCAACCCTGGCGAACACGTGGTGCAGGACCGCACGGTCTACGAGGATGCCGCGGTATTCGCCAGCAACCTGCATCGCCAGGGCATCATGACGGACCGTGATTTCGACAGTTACTGGCAGTTGTTCGAAGCCGTATCGCTGGCCCTGCGTCCGCCCGACCTCCTGGTGTACCTGCAGGCAGACCTGCCCAAGCTGCGGCAGCAGATCCGCCTGCGCGGCCGGGACTTCGAGGCAGGCATCACCGATGACTACCTGCTGCAGCTGCACGAACTGTACGAGGAATGGGTGGCAGGCTTCGACGCCTCACGCGTACTTGTGATCAAGAGCAGCAACCTGGACTTCGTCCATGACCCGGCGGACCGCCAGTACGTCTTCGAGCTGCTGGAACAGCACGGGCTGAGCGCGCCGCTGCTGTGAAACTGTCCGTCCTGCTCAAGCGGGCGCTCGATATGGACTGGCCGGGACCCGACCCTGAGGTGGGCTCGGTGGTGCAGGACCACCGTAATGCGGTGCCCGGTTCCCTGTTCGTGGCCCGCGCGGGCGCCAGGTTTGACGGACGCAGGCTCATCGGCGAGGCCGCCAGGCTGGGCGCCGTCGCGGTGGTGGCCGAAGACTCGCCCCTGCTGACTGACTCTGTACTGCCGGTCGTGCGGGTAGATGACGCGGAAGCAGTAACCGGTCCCCTGGCGGCGGCACTGCTTGACAACCCGGCGGGCAAACTGACGGTGGTCGGCGTGACCGGCACGGATGGCAAGACCTCAACTTCATTCCTGCTCCGGCACCTGCTTGCAGGCAGCGTGCAGACAGGCCTGATCAGCACGGCCCAGGTGCATGACGGCAATCGCGAACTGCCGACCATCGGCCACTTCACTACGCCCGAAGCTCCGGAAGTCCAGTCTTACCTCGCCGCGGCCGTGACCGCAGGGAGCAGCCACCTGGTGCTGGAATCAAGCTCACACGCGCTTGACCGTCACCGGCTGGACGGTGTGGACTTCGACCTGGCCGTCTGGACGAACCTGAGTCCCGAGCACCTTGACTGGCATGGTGACATGGACCATTACCTGGCCGCCAAACGCAGCCTGATCGGGCGAGCAAGCACCGCGGTGCTCAACCTGGATGACCCTTATTTCGCTCGCTTCGCCGAGGCCGCAGAGACCGTGATCAGTTACGGGCTGGATGCGGCCGCTGACTGGCGTGCTACCGGTATCGCACAATCGCCTGCGGGCCTGGAGTTCCAGGTGGTGTCGGCCACCGGCAGTTACCGGGCCAGCTTGCCGATGCTGGGCGAGTTCAACGTTCACAACGCCCTGGCGGCGCTGACGGCCGCCGTATGGTTGGGCGTCCCGGCCGAAACCGCGGTCAGCCGCCTGGCTACTTTCGAGGGCGTGCCGGGCCGCATGCAGACCATCCAGTCCAGGCCGTTCAACGTGACCGTGGACTTCGCCCACACCGGACCGGCACTGGCCAAGGCCCTGGCTGCCGTCAGGCAGGCGGTGACCGGCCGACTGCTGCTGGTGATCGGGGCGGCGGGCGAGCGTGACCACGGCAAACGTCAGCCGCTGGCGCAGGCCGCCGTGGAGGGCGCGGACCTGATCGTGTTCACGGAGGAAGATTCACGCAGCGAGGACACGGCGGCGATTCTGGAGCAGTTGAGCGCCCATGCGCAAGCAGCCGGAGCCAGGGACGGCCAGGTGCTGCTTGAGCCCGACCGGCGCCAGGCTATCGCCCGCGCGCTCGAAGCCGCAAGACCCGGCGACCTGGTGCTTCTGGCCGGCAAAGGCGTGGAGCGCACACTGGAGCGCAGGGACTCCACGCTTCCCTGGGACGAACGCGCCGTGGCACTGGAGCTGCTCAGGGAACTGGGCTGAACAGCAGGCCGCAGCCAGCGGATACAATCAGCAGACATGAATCCAGTCGACTTCATCCAGGCCAAGCGTCAGGGACAGGCGCATGACGCCGCCGCACTGCAGGAGTTCCTCGGCGCCTACCTTGAAGGACAGGTGCCCGATTACCAGGTGGCCGCCTGGCTCATGGCAGTGTGCTTCCAGGGCATGACTGAGGTCGAGACAGCTGACCTCACCAGGACCATGGCGGCCTCCGGCGACATGCTGGACCTGTCCGGCCTGCCACACACGGTGGACAAGCACTCGACAGGCGGCGTCGGCGACAAGACCAGCCTGGTACTCGGTGCACTGCTGGCTGAGGCGGGCGCCACGGTGGCCAAGATGAGCGGCAGGGGCCTGGGGCACACCGGTGGCACCGTTGACAAGCTCGAGAGCATCCCCGGCTTCAGGACCGAACTGAGTGACGAGGAGTTCCTGGAGCAGGCAGCCTCCGTGGGCGTGGTCATAGTTGGCCAGTCACGCAACCTGGCACCGCTGGACGGCCAGC
>CAZBBU010000077.1:0-6927 GCA_964489965.1 uncultured bacterium | reverse complement strand
CATGATGGCGACTCTACCAAGCGGACCGCGCCGGATCTCCGGACAGGAATGGGCGTCGCCGGGCGTGCCCTGCCGCCTGGATGGAAAGTGTGGTTGATTTCACATAGGGGGCCGATGAGAACAGGATGAAAGAATGGCGGCCAGGCGCTCCCAATATGAGAACGGATGCCGTTCCAGCCCCGCATTCCCGGTCTCATTGCTCCCACATGTGTCTTGACACTTTTGCCGTGTACATGGGATACTTGCGCAGGAAACTGTCGTGAACCGAGTCGCACTGAGAGGAGGTGCACCCACTTGAACCGGCTCGAGAATCACAGTGACTCGGCAGCAACATCAGGGAAATCAACGACTGGCACGAGGAAACACGGAAACTCTGGTCTGTCACGATTGCCTTGGTCGGCCTGCCGCAAAGCAAGTCCAAACCACAGATTCAAGGGGTAATCAAAGAATGAAGAAAATTCTAGTTGCACTTCTGGCAGCTGTCACCGTTGGCGGCGCCTTCGCACAGTCCTCGTTCCCGGACGTCCCGGAGAACCACTGGGCTGGCGGCGCAGTCGACCGCATCGCTGACCTCGGAATCGTCATCGGCTTCCCCGATGGCACCTTCCGCGGCAACGAAGCGTTCACCCGCTACCAGTCCGCCCTCGTAGTCAGCCGTCTGCTCGACGTCATCGGTCAGGAACTCGATGCACGTCAGGCACTGACTGACGCCGACCTGGCCGCCCTGGCCAACGCCCTTCAGGACCTCGCCGCCACTGTCGACGCACATGACAGCGCCATCGCCTCAATCGGTGATGACGTTGCCGTGAACAATGCCCGACTCGACGCCATCGAGGCCCTCCTGGCTTCCGGTGACGCCGCCGAGCTTCAGGACCTCCTGAACCAGCTCGAGGCCCTGCGTCTGGCCGCGGACACCGCTGCCGCCCAGGCCGCCGCCGCCCATGACCTGGCCAACAATGCCCTCGGTGCCGCCAACGCTGCTGCCAGCCGCGCTGCGCAGAACGCCGATGCCATTGCTGCCCTGTCCTGGTTCGCCAATGACCTGGAAACCCGCGTCAAGGCCCTGGAGGACGCACCCACCGGTGACGCCAGCCTGGCCGCCCGCGTGAGCGCCGCTGAGAATGACATCGCCAACATCCGCGAGTTCGTCATCCTCATCCGTCGTGACCAGGTCGCCATGCGCGGCCAGATCGCTGCCCTCGAGGGCCAGGTCGGCACCAACACTGCTGACATCGCTGACCTCCAGGAGCGCGTTGGTGTGCTCGAAGAGAACATGATCACCTTCGACGGCAGCATCACCGTCAGCTACCGGATCGACCGCACCTCGGGCGGCCCGGACTTTGACGTTGACCGCGCCTACGGCGTCGGCCTCGGCCGCAGCCTGCCCGGCGGCAGCTCCGTCTTCAGCACCGGCGTTGGTACCCGCAACAACACCCCGGTCGCTGGCCAGCGCCCCGCAGAGCATCGCCGTGACGTCGGCACCACGTTCAACGAGGGCCTGAACGCCAGCCTCAACCTGAACGTGTCCTTCGGCCGCATCTTCGACGGCGCCGGCTCGCCCAGCGCCCTCAACGACTTCGAAGCTGTCGTCAACCTGTACCTGCGTCGTGCCTACAACCTCGATGGAAACGCTGCTGGCACCACTACCTTCGACGGCTACGTCTTCGCGGTCCGCGAGTTCACCGGCACCTTCAGCCCCATCGGTGATGCACCCCTGACCTTCAGCTACGGCGAAGAGATCAGCGTCAACTTCACCTCCTACGTCTTCAACCAGGTTGAGGTCCCCGGCTTCGTGGCCACCCTCGAGAACCCGCTTGCGTTCCTCGACTTCCTCGATCCGACCCTCACCTTCGCGTACGTCGCCCCCAGCCTCAACGAGGTCTACCGCGGCGCCCGCCTGACCGTCAGCCCCTTCGAGGGTGTTGCCATCGGTGCTTCCTTCGCGCAGCACGCAGTCGGCAGCTTCGACAAGGACGACACCTCCACTGACAACGTTGAGACCACCGTCTGGGGTGTCGACGCCAGTGCCGCCATCAGCATCTTCAGCCTCTCGGGTGAGTTCGCCACCTCGAGCACGGTTGACAATGTCGCCAACACCACCACTGACAACGGCAGCGTCCTGTACGTCATCGCCGGTGTTGATACCGCCGACCTGCCCATCCTGAACAGCCTCAGCGCCAACTACCGCAGCATCGATGATGACTGGGTTGGCCCTGGCCTGAACGACGACGATGATTACTTCGTCTTCGAGGAAGATCAGACCGGCTTCGGTGTTGACGCAAGCCTCGGCCTCTGGATCATCGATCTTGAAGCCTACTTCAACTCCTACACCACCTCGGTCCAGAACGTTGGCGGCACTGCTGCTGCCCCCGTCATGGCCTTCGGTGTTGACCTGAGCGCAGAGATCTTCCGCGCCGTCAGCGTCACCGGCTTCTTCCACAGCGCTTCCGTTGACGGAGCAGCCGCTGACTCCACCCGCAACCCGTACGACGCGGGCGACGCCCTGCTGGTTGGCGGTGGCGCTACTCGCATCGACCGTGATGGCAGCCTCGACACCGGCTTCGGCATCGGCCTTGCCCACGACGGCACCGCCGAGAACGCACTGGTTCCGGGCCTGAACATCAGCGCCAGCTACAGCCAGACCGAAGCAGACTTCGGCCGCAGCGTCATCGACGTTGACGCCGACTACGCCCTCAGCCTCGGCTTCCTGAGCGCCAGCCCCTACGTTGGCTTCTACAGCGCCAACAGCGCCAACGCAGCCAGCCGTCCGTACAACGACTACAACGTCAGCGAGATCACCGCTGGCCTGGGTCTTGAAACCACCGAGTTTGACTTCTACACCCGTCCGAGCCTGACCGCTGCCGTCAACTACCGCAGCGCCAGCTACTCAGACAATGGTGGCGTCAGCCTCGGCGGCACCGCTGCTGACTTCAACGCGACCGAGTTCCAGTTCAGCGTCGGCCTCGTGCTCAACGAGTTCATCCTCGACCACAGCACGCTGACCGTCCGCTACGGCAGCTGGGCTGGCACCAACGTCAGCGCTTCCATCGGTGGCGGCAACCACTCCCAGGTCTCCCAGATTCACTCGACCGATACCAACAACGGCATCGATCAGTTCGTCAACGGCTGGGAAGCCATCTGGGACTACTACGACCTGCAGTTCGCCTACGGCGTCTACGTCTCCGACGATGGCCGTCCGTCCGCTGCCCAGGTCTTCAGCATCCAGTACACCGTCGCCTTCTAAGCCGAACGCTCCAACAGGAGCTCACAGCAAGGAAGAGAAAAGGAACCCCGCCTCCGAGCGGGGTTCCTTCTTTATCGCGTCTGTTCTGTCGCCTGGAGCTGTCAGTCCGGCACGATCACACGCAGCGACGCTGGTTGCAGCTGAATGTGCGCTGACGTGACCGCCGGCTGAATCTCCCCGTCCATGTGCAGCGTGCGTGGCTGCGCCCATTCGAGCCGGAACTCACGGCCTGCCACGCGTCTGACCCTGTCATCCTCAATCAGCTGGGCACCAAGTACCTTCGGCAACAGCTTCAGCAGTCCCAGGTGACTGACGTTGCCCGCCACGATCAGCTCCAACTCGCCATCATCGACACGTGCACCAGGGGCAAGGTGGAAGCTGCCGCCTGTGCGCGGGCCGTTCTGGCAGGACACCAGCAGAGCACGGCCGGACCAGACCTCGCTGCCGTCCACCATCACCTTCAGCTGCTCGCGGCGCATGCGCAACCAGCCGAGCGCCAGCGCCGTGTAATAACCCCATTCACCACGCAGCCAGTCGAAGCGCTCCTCGCGCTGCTGCGCCACCTCCGCGTCAAATCCGGTGCCCAGCGCGTTCAGGAAGCGGAAGTCTCGGCGGTCGCCGTCAGCAAAGGTCAGGCTGGCCGTTGCGCTGTCCACCAGCCTGGTCTTGCCCTCCAGAACTGCACGCAACGCCGGCTCCAGGTTGTCCCGGGGAAAACCCAGCGCGCTGGCGAAGTCATCGGCAGAGCCTGCGGGCAGTATGCCCAGCACCAGTTGTGCTGGCACCAGCGCTTCCAGGAGGCCATTGACCGTGCCGTCGCCACCAAGGCTCAATACCGTGCTTCCGGGAGGAAGCCCAAGGAGACGGTCTCTGAGTGCCGGACCGGTCTCCGCAGGAAGCAACTCCAGCGGCAGATCATGACGTTCGAAGAAGCCCCGGACAATGTCCAGGGCTCCCGGCATGCGGCCCCTGCCGGCTTTGCTGTTGTAAACCAGGTAGTGCAACAGGACACGTCCGAGCTCAGGATCTGACATCAACTATAGCTGACAGTCACGACGGTACAATGGCGGTGCGTGATCAGCACAGAACAACTATGGGATTTGCAGGGACTGCCAGACTTCCTGAAAGCGCTCCTGCTTGAGAATGAACAGCCATGGCTGCTGCTGCAGGCGCTTGACGCCTGCATGACGGGCATTGAGGACTCCCGGCAGGGTGCCATTCACCCTTCCGCGGTGGTGGATGGACCCGTCTGGCTTGCGCCGGATGCGAGCATCGGGCCTGGTGCACTTGTGCAGGGTCCCGCCTGGATCGGGAGCGGCGCCGAAGTCGGGCATGCCGCCTACGTACGGGGCGGAGCCATCCTGGCTGCCGGCAGCAAAGTCGGCCACAGCTCCGAGGTGAAACGCTCGATTCTTCTTCCTGATGCCAGGCTTCCACATTTCAATTACGTGGGTGACAGCGTGGTGGGCCGCGGAGTGAACCTGGGTGCAGGCGTAAAGATCGCCAACTTCAATGCCTTCGGCAACGGCATCAGGGTGTCTGAAGGTGACGGTTTGCAGCTGCGCAAGGCGGGAGCCCTGCTGGGTGACTCCGTGTCCATCGGCTGCAACGCCGTGCTGGCACCGGGCACCGTGGTGGGCGCCCGCACCGTGATCTATAACGGCGCCAACATAAGGGGCGTGGTCCCGCCCGACTCGATAGTCAAGGTCAGGACCACGCAGGAAACTACCGACAGGCGGTGACTAGCTGGCCGGTTCGATCAGGCCGTAATCGCCGTCGTGCCGCAGGTAAATCACGTTGATCTCGTCAGTATCCGCGTTGCGGAACATGAAGAAATCGTGGCCCAGTGCGTCCATCTGGATGGCCGCGTCCTCCGGCGTCATGGGGCGCAGCACGTGGCGCTTGGTGCGGGCGATTATCGGCTCGGATGACTCTTCCGCGTCAGGCAGCGGGGGAGGTGGAGCTTCAGTGCGCCTTGCCAGCTGCCTGCCCTTGTAGCGCTTCAGCTGGCGTTCCAGCTTGTCCACCACCAGGTCAACCGCCGCGTAGGTGTCAGCGCCGCCCTCTTCGGCACGGACCAGGCCGCCGGGCACGTTCACGTGCACTTCCACTGTGGCCGGGTTCGGCCGCCCCTGGTTGTAGGACATGGTTACCTTGGCGTCCACCACCTGGTCGAAGAAGCGCGTGAGCCGGGAAAGCTTGTCCTCGGCGTAACTGCGCATGGCCTCAGTCACCTCGATGTTGCGTCCAGTGATCTCGTAGATGTTCATTGAACCGAACTCCTTTCGTTGCGTAAAGGCAACCGGTTCTTGCCCCTTCAGAATATCACCCGGCAGCTGAGAGCCACTGAGTCACTTGTCCCAGCAGACAGCCGGTAAAGGCAGCCATGTAGGCCAGTGAGACCGTCAGCGCGCGGTCTCCATGCTAAAGTGAGAGCGACGTGAATGAACAGACGGTCAGCTGCCCCGCCTACGATGCAATCCAGGTGCTGCAGGAGAAATGGGTACTGCACATAATCAGGACCCTGCTGACAGGTCCAAGGGGCTTCAACGAACTGGGGCGTGAGATCGGCGGTTGCAACCCCACTACGCTCACCCAGCGGCTGGTGCTGCTGGAGAACATGAAGCTGGTGGAGAAGCACGTGCAGTCACGCCTGCCACCCCGCTGCACTTACGAACTGAGTGATGCAGGCCGCGCGCTGGAGCAGGTGGTTGACGCCATTGACAGCTGGGCGCGCACACACATGGATGCCTGCCAGTGCCAGGCGGCCGCCAGTGAGCAGAAGCGCGTGGCGGTCAGCGCGGACTGAAGCGCTGCACATCCCGGAAAACCAGACTGTACGGTAATCAGTTTTTGCGACGGAACAGTTGCCCCAGACCGCCGGCCTGACGGCCTTCCTCAAAATCCGGATAGCGCTTGCGGTACTCCTCAAGCAACTCGTTCGCCCGGGCCAGGCGACTGCGGAGATCATTGATGATGCCGGCCCCGCTGGAGGTAGCCCGGCCGGTGGCGGTAAGCTGTTTGCGCAGTGAGGCGTTCTCCTCGCTCAGATCCTTGACCACCTGGCGCAGGTTGCGCACCTCGTCATTCTCGGCCGGTCCGTCTGACGCAGCCACAGAATCCAGAACACTCGCAACGCTTTGCGGGGGTTTCGATGCATTACCCTGCTGCCCGCCGAGGCCAGGTCGCTTCTTCAGGGGCGACTTGGGCGACTCCGCGGACCGGCGGATGAGCCCCACAGCGCGATCACCAAAGTTCTTGTCACCAAGCGGCTTGACCATCAGCAGGTCTGCCCCGGCCATCTCAGCTTCGGTACGGGCCTCATCCAGAGGCGTGCCTTCCGGCGCAACCAGGATCACCGGCACGTTACGCAGGCGCTTCACGCCGCGCGTCTTGCGGCTGATGTCGTAACCATTCATCTGTGGCAGCTCCGTGGAAGCCACGATCAGGTCGGGATTGTTGTTCCTCAGGAAAGCAAGGGCTTCGCGCGCATCCAGCGCCATCGTCACATCACAGCCGTGCACCAGCAGCAGCATCTCCATGATCTGCCGCTGCGACGCATCGGGTTCCGCAACCAGGACTCTGTGGGCAGCCATCAATCATGAAGATAGCACGGAGCCCCGCGTGAGCGACGTGCGCTTGCACACTCACGCGGGGCTCCTGGTTAGCGTTCCTCAGCGCTT
>CAZBBU010000076.1:0-6946 GCA_964489965.1 uncultured bacterium | reverse complement strand
CGGGGTGGAGCGCTGCATGTCCTGTTCCAGCATCGGCACCACGCAGATGGGGAAGTCCCCGGCGATGCCACCGCCGATCTGATAGAAGCCGATGCTGCTCTCAGCAGCCGCCTCGGTGTACCAGTCGGCCAGGAACATCATGTATTCGATGCCGGTCCGCACGGTATGCACGTTCCTGATGTGCCCCATCAGGTTGTGGGCGGCGTACATGTTGCCGGAGGTGGAGTCCTCCCAGCCGGGCACGATGATCGGCAGGTTCTTCTCGCAGGCTGCCAGCAGCCACGAGTCCTTCGGGTCGATCTGGTAGTACTGCTCCAGCCGGCCGCTGCGCAGGATGTTGTACAGCACCTCGTGCGGGAACAGGCGCTCGCCGGCCGCGTCGGCCCGCTTCCATTCGTCAAGCAGGGCGTCTTCCAGGCGGCGCATGGCCTCGCCTTCGGGAATGCAGGTGTCGGTGACGCGGTTCATGTGCCGGTCCAGCAGAGCCTGCTCGTCATCAGGGGTCAGGTCACGGTAGTTGGGCACGCGCTCGTAGAAGTCGTGGGCGATGAGGTTGAACACGTCCTCTTCAAGGTTGGCGCCGGTGCAGGTGATGATGTGCACCTTGTCCTGGCGGATCATCTCGGCGAGTGACAGGCCCAGCTCGGCGGTGCTCATGGCGCCTGCCAGGGTGATCATCATGCGGCCGCCCTGTTCCAGGTGCCGGATGTAGCCGTCGCTGGCGTCGATCAGTGCTGCGGAGTTGAAGTGGCGGTAGTGATGGCGCAGGAAGCTGCTGATGGGTGCGCTCTGATTGCTGGGTTCCATGACCGGCATTGTAGCAAGGGTGTTTCAGCGCGTGATTCGTTCCAGGCGGCCATCGGGCGCCAATTCAAGCAGCACGTCAGCGTGCTCCAGCAGGGCGGGCCTGTGGGTGGTGACCAGCACCAGCCGCTCCCTGGCCTGGGCCTTTAGCAGGCTCGCGATCTCCTGCTCACTGAAGGCGTCCAGACTGGCGGTCGGTTCGTCCAGCAGCATGAGCAGCGGGTCCGATAACAATGCCCGGGCGATGGCCAGGCGTTGCAGCTGACCGCCTGACAGGCCGGCGCCGCGTTCCGCCAGCTGGTAGTCGAGCCCGCCTGGCAGGCTGGCCTCGAGCTGGGCCAGGCCGACTTCCCGCAGGACGCTGCCGACGCGCGGCCGGTCAAAACCGCGGCCCAGGTCCAGGTTGTCGAACAGGCTGCTGCGGAACAACGCCGGGTTCTGCGGCACGTAAGAAAGTTGCTTGCGCAGCTCGACCTCGGGAATCGCTGCCAGATCCCGACCGGCCAGCAGCACGCTGCCCCTGTCCGGGCTGACGATCCCGAGCAGCAGCCGCAGCAGCGTGCTCTTTCCGCTTCCACTGTGACCGAGCAGTACGGCGAGACCGGGGCGGTCAAGCTCCAGCGACAGTCCCTCGAACAGCGGTTTGCTGTCATCCGGGAAGGTGTAGGTCACGTCACTCAGCACAAGGGTGGGACCGGCAGCGGCCTGCGCGGCAACGGACTGCGACTCCGTACGGTCTGAGAGCGGCAGCAGTGACCTGAGCCTGCCGGCTGCGGCCCGTGCCTGCCTGTACATCGCCCAGGCGCGAGGCAACAGGGTGAGCGGCGTGCCCAGCAGGGCGAGCAGGGTGATGTAACTGGTCAGTTCACCGATGCTCATGCTGCCGTCACGCACCGAACCCGCCAGCAGCCAGACCAGCACCGCGAGCGCCAGGAATCCCAGCAACTGTGCGGCGGGTGTCTGCGCGCCCGCCCAGACAGCACGGTGTGACATGGCGCTGAGCAACTTGCGGTTGTCGGGTGCCAGGCGGCCACGCAGGTAACGGCTGAGGCCGAAGGCCCGCGCCACCTCAAGCTGGCCAAGGCCCTCCTGCAGGTGCGCGCCCACTTCCTCGGTCTGCTGCAGCACCTGACCGGAGACCTTCTCGACCCGCTTGCCGAGCCAGCTCAGTGTCAGCACCAGCGGGGCCGCCAGCAGCAGCAGCACCAGCGTTGCCTGGGCGTTCATGTAGAAGAGGAACCCCAGGATGCCCAGCACCGTGGCGGTCTCCGCCACCAGGCTGCTGAGCCCGTACTGCAGGTGAACCTCGCATTCCTTCAGGTCCGCGATGATGCGGCTGGCCAGGCCACCGCTGCTCTGTTGCCGGGTCAGGGCGTTCCGGTCCAGGAGTGCCGCGTAGGTGGCGTCACGCCACTGGGCGGACACCGTTCCCGCCAGGCGGCCGAACAGGGAATCCTGCAGCCACAGGGCTACGGCTCCGACCAGCGTGATGACGAAGCCGGTCAGCAGCACAGGCATCATCTGATCGAAATCGCCCTGCAGCACCCGGTCGAAGAGTGAGCCGACCAGCACCGGCACTACCAGCACCCGCATCAAGGCGCCGATCAGCGCGGCCAAAGCCGCTCCCCAAGCCAGCGGGTGCCGGGGCAGCAGGGGGTCAGCCGGGGTGCTGCTGTTCAACCGGCCCCGAGCCCGCCATTTACAGCTGCGCTCCTGGCGTTACGTTGCCGTACGACCTGCCAGGCGCAGGCGCCCAGCAATATCGCCGCGGCCGCGAGGCTGGCGCTGAGCATGAGCGTGGTGCTGGCCGGCCCGAAGGCGACTGCCACCAGCCCCCAGACGAGTGCCAGATTCAGGAACAGGTCGTGTCTGAGCAGCAGGGCGAGGACGCCGAGCAGCACGGTTACACCCAGCAGGATCAGGGCGAAGCCGAACTGGTCCAGCGGCAGCCAGTCATAACCGCGGGCCTGCAGCATCGCCATCAGATTGGCCATGGCAGCCACCAGCAGCCAGCCCAGGTAGATGCGGAACGGGAGTGCCACCAGCAACCTGTAGGCCGCAGTCCGTTTGCTGCGGCGGTTGGTGACGCGCCGGTAGATCTCGGCGACGGTGATCACGAGCGCAGCCATGAACACGAAGCTCAGCCCGGTGAACAGGAAATGCCAGGCGAAAAGCCAGCCCAGGTTCAGCATGCAGGAGGCGATGAACAATCCAGCCACCTGCTGAGCCACCCGGTCATCCGCCTGAGAAGGCAGGAACTGGTACACCGTGAAGCACGCCAGGCCGCCGTAGATGAGGGACCAGATGCTGAAAGCCCAGCCGGCAGGAGTGAACAGGGTCTCGAACATGGCCGAGACCTCCTGCGGTGACCGGCCGCCCAGCGGCAGTGTGACGGCAAGTACGTTGAAAGCCACCACCGCCAGCAGAGCAGCGGGCACGGCCAGGTGCCGCAACGGGTCAAGCTTCAGGCGTTTCAAGCCGAATGCCCGCTTCTGTGACTGGCCAGCAGCACCCCAGACGACCACTCGAGTGGCGTGAGTTGCAGGTCCTCGAGTACTTCCAGGCGGGAAACAAGCGTCTGGGCGGCGCTTCGTTCAGCCGCTGTCCAGTCCGGCTGCTCGACCAGGCCACCGACCACGAAAAGTCCGCCCGGTGCAAGTAGCCTGACAGCCTCGCGCAGCAGTCCTTCCAGATCGAGCGGTGTGCTCGTCACGATGAGGCCGAAACCCGGTTCGAGCTCAGCCAGCAGGCTTTCCATGCTTCCCTGGCGGATCTCCAGGCGTTCGTCGCGTCCCAGGAAGCGGCCTGCCACCCGGGCGAGCTCGACGTCTGCCTCCAGGCTGGTCAGGCTGCTGCCTGTTCCCATGCCGTCAAGCAGCCAGGCGGTCAGGATGCCGGAGCCGGCGCCGATCTGCAGAACCCGGTCGCCCAGGCGACTGCCTGCGAGCGTGCGCAGCAGCGAGCCGAAGCGGAGCTCGTCACCCATCGTCAGTTCCAGGTCTTCGGTTGTGCTGGTTATCCCCTGTAACACCCGGGGCAAGTTGAGCTGCTCAAAATTGATCATGCCGGCGTGGGTCACCGCCTTCCTCTGTGCCCCTGAGTCTAGCAGCCGCACGGCTTGTGGCACGGTCCTGCGACTGTTACGGTTGCAGCTGTGAGGCACGAAGCTTGAAGCGCACTCTCGTTCACGAAACCTGGGGGGATCACGCTGCCCTGCTGGCGCGTGGTTCGCAGCAGCACCCCGGCTCAGTCGGCATCGTACAGCCGCAGCTTCTGGACGTGGCCAGCTTCGGTTCGCCCCTGCAGTTGGAGCTGGGCGGGCAACTGGAACAGGTCGCCGTGTCCTTCGAGACGTACGGTCAACTGAACGCCAAGGGCAACAACGCCATCCTGATCTGCCACGCCCTGACCGGCTCGGCACACGCAGCCGGCGCGCACCAGCGCGAACAGGTGCCAGGCTGGTGGGATCCGCTGATCGGGCCGGACAAGCCGATCGACACCAACCGGTTCTTCGTCATCTGCAGCAACGTGCTCGGCGGCTGCTACGGCAGCACGGGGCCCGCCTCGATCGACCCGGCCAGCGGCAAGCCTTACGGCATAAACTTCCCGCGCTACACCATCAGGGACATGGTGCACGTGCAGAAGCGCCTGGCCGACCAGTTGGGCGTAAGCCGCTTCGCCGCCGTAATCGGCGGCTCCATGGGCGGCATGCAGGTGCTGGAATGGGCGGCACTCTACCCGGAGATGGTGGGTTCGATGATTCCCATAGCCGTCGGCGCGCAGCATTCCGCCTGGGCCATCGGCCTGAACGAGGTGGCACGCCGGGCGATCATGGCGGATCCTGCCTGGCACTCAGGGCACTACCAGCTGAGTGAACAGCCGGAGACAGGACTGGGGCTGGCCCGGGCGATCGCCATGCTGTCCTACCGCTCATTCGACTCACTGGAAGCCAAGTTCGGCCGTGAACGACGCAGCAACCAGCCGGTTGAGCCACTGCTCAAGGACTCGGACCAGCCACAACCCACGGCCCGCAAGGCCCTGGAGATGAGCTTCGAGATCGCCTCCTACCTGAACTACCAGGGGGTGAAGCTGGTGGAGCGCTTCGACGCCAACACCTACATCCACCTGACTTACGCGATGGATGATTACGACGTGGGTGAGGGACGCGGAGGAGCCGCCAGGGCGCTGGGCAGGATGCGGATGCCGGCTCTGGTGATGGGCATCCCCTCGGACGTGCTCTACCCGGAGGTGGAGCAGCGGTTGCTGGTGGAGCAACTGCCGAACGCCAGCTACGCGCGCATCGAATCACCGCACGGGCATGACGCCTTCCTGATCGAGTACCCGCAGCTGGCCGTCCGGATGCGTCGCTTCCTTAACGAGCTCGCCTTCTAGGCGGCCGCTGCTTCCATCTCGCGAGAGCCGGCCATCATCAGGCCGAGCACCTCGGGCGTAGCCTGGTCCGCGGGGAGTTCACCCATGATGCGGCCCTTGTACATGACTGCGATGCGGTCGGACAGGCTCATGACTTCGTTGAGGTCAGCCGAGATGAGCAGCACTGCCAGGCCGCTGTCACGCGCCCTGATAACCTGCCGGTGGATGAACTCGATGGCGCCGATGTCAACGCCACGCGTGGGTTGCGCCGCGATCAGTACCCGCAGCGGCCGCTCGAGTTCGCGCGCCACGATCAGTTTCTGGGCGTTGCCGCCCGAGTAGCTGGTGGCAAGCACGTCACGCGAGCGGGGTCGCACGTCGTAATCGCTGATGAGCCTGTCGGCATGCTGGTTTATGGCGTTCTCGTCAAGCATGCCGTAGGGGCTGCTGAACGGCGGGTGGTAATGGTCACCCAGCACGCTGTTCATCGCGGCCGTGAAGGTCGGGACCAGACCGCGTTCGTAGCGGTCTTCAGGGATGTGGCTGAGTCCGCGCTGGCGTCGCTGGCGTGTGCCTTCTGTGGTGATGTCCACCGAGTCAAGCGCCACGGTGCCGGACACGTGCGGCAACAGACCTGTTATGCACTCCACAAGCTCGGACTGTCCGTTGCCTTCGATGCCTGCGATGCCCAGGACCTCGCCGGCCCTTACCGTGAGGCTCACGCCGTTGACGGCCATGGATTCTCCGTGTTCGGAAGCCACCACCAGGTCCTTGACCTCGAGCCTGACTTCCTTGGGCTGCGCCGGTTCCTTGTCGACGCGCAGGATCACGTCACGGCCCACCATCATGCCAGCCAGCCTGCGCTGGTCGGTGTCTTCGCGGTTCACCGTGCCGATCATGCGGCCGTCACGCATCACGCTCATGCGGTCACAGATCTCCATGACCTCGTCAAGCTTGTGGGAGATGAAGATGACCGCGTTGCCCGCCTCCGCGAAGTCACGGATGAAGCGGAACAGCACCACGGTTTCCTGCGGCGTGAGCACAGCGGTGGGTTCGTCAAGTACCAGGATGCGGGCGTGGCGGTACAGCACCTTGAGGATCTCAACCTGTTGCTGCAGGCCCAGAGGCAGTTCACCGACGGTGGCCCGCGGACTGATGTCAAACCCGAACTGCTCTATCAGTTCGGCGGTGCTCTTGCGGGCCTTCGCCCGGTCGATCATCGGTCCCTGGCGGGGTTCGGCACCCAGCACGATGTTCTCGGCCACGCTGAGGGTGTCCACGAGCATGAAGTGCTGGTGAACCATGCCGATGCCAAGATCGATGGCGTCACGGGCGGAGCCGATGTGCACTGCCTTGCCGTCGACCTCTATGGAACCCGAGTCGGGTTGCTGCAGGCCGTAGAGGATCTTCATCAGGGTGCTCTTGCCGGCACCGTTCTCGCCTATGAGCGCATGAACCTCGCCCCAACTGACCTCAAAGTCCACCTCGTCATTGGCCAGCACCAGAGGGAACTGCTTGACGATCTTCTTCATCGATACTGCAGCGGATTCAGGCATGCTGTGCCAATCCTAGCAAACGCCGCCGGAGACGACGGGCTGAATTGAAAAGATGCGCCCTGGTGTGCTAATATGACCTGCTCACCTGAAGGGGCCTCTGGCGTAGTGGCCGCACTTCTGAGTGGGGGCGAAATGGTCTCGACGAGGCTCGCCGAGAGCAAGGTCGCGCGTCGCGGACGCAGATGGCCGCGTCAACAATCTGCAAAGCCATTAAC
>CAZBBU010000075.1:6695-6965 GCA_964489965.1 uncultured bacterium | reverse complement strand
CGCTGGCACTGCCGCTGATGATCGAGGGTATCCGCGCCGCTGCCGTGCTGACCATCGGCACCACCACCGTGGCGTACCTGATTGGGGCCGGCGGCCTGGGTGTGTTCATCCAACGCGGCATCGACCAGGTGGTACCCGACCTGGTGCTGCTCGGTGCACTGCCCATAATCCTGCAGGCGCTCCTGGCTGACGCACTTCTTCGCGCACTGGGCGCCTCACTCACACCCCGGGGGATCCGGGAACCCCAGTCCGCGGTGACTGACACGGTGA
>CAZBBU010000075.1:0-6685 GCA_964489965.1 uncultured bacterium | reverse complement strand
GATCCGCTTCGAGAGCGTAAGCCGCAGCTACGGCGACGTAAACGCGGTGGACAACGTGACGCTGGTGGTGCCTGAGGGCGAGCTGGTTGTGTTCATCGGACCATCCGGCAGCGGCAAGACCACTTGCCTCAAGATGATCAACCGCCTCATCGAACCGACTTCTGGCCGGGTACTGGTAGAAGGGCGCGACATCACAGGTGAAGATCCCCAGCGCCTGCGGCGCGGCATGGGTTACGTGATCCAGTCCGTGGGACTGTTCCCGCACCTGACCGTGAAACAGAACGTGCAGGTGGTGCCCAGCCTGCTGGGCTGGCCGGAACACAGGAGTGCCGCGCGGGCCGAGGAGCTGCTGGAGTCCGTGGGTCTGGACCCTGCCGGCTACGCCAACCGCTATCCCCGGGAACTGTCCGGTGGCCAACAGCAGCGTGTGGGAGTGGCGAGGGCGCTGGCTGTGGACCCACCTATCCTCCTGATGGACGAGCCGTTCGGTGCCGTGGACCCGCTCACGCGCGAACGCCTGCAGGACGAGTTCCTGGAGCTGCAGCGTCGCCTCAGGAAGACCGTGGTGTTCGTGACACACGACATGAAGGAGGCAGTCAAGCTGGCCGACCGCATCTGCCTCATGAACAACGGGCGCATCGAACAGTACGACACCCCGGAGGAGATGCTCCGGCACCCGGCCAACCGCTTCGTGCGGCAGTTCGTTGGCAGTGACCGGGCGCTCACCAGGCTGAGCCGGGTCCTGGTTTCTGAAGTGATGCAACCTGCGACTGCGCTGCCACCGAGCCTGGCCTCGCAGAGCGCACTCAGCCCGCGTGACAACGTACGTGAGGCTCTCGCCAGGATGATCGAGCTTGGTGTTGCGACACTGCCCGTTCTGGACGCCGACGGCAGCTTGCTGGGTCAGTTGGGCCTTGAACAGGTGGTCAAGCTCGCGTCCCAGGAGGAACAGCCGGGATGAGCTCGAGGACGCGGCCGTTGCTGGGACTCTTCGGCGCCGCGGCGTTGCTCCTGGCTGCCTTCGCCCTGTTCGCGCAGCAGGAACTCTGGGCACTCGTGCTGGCCCGGATGTTCCCGGAGCAGCCAACTGTCATGTTCGAGCGGACCAGCCTGCTGACGCTGGCCGCGCAGCACGCCACCATCGTGGGTGCGGCCATGGGCGTGGTACTGCTGGTCGGCCTGCCGCTCGGGGTCTGGCTCACCAGGCCGTCCGGCCGGCCGTTCCTGGCGCTCGCCTCCAGCCTGCTGGCTGCCGGTCAGGCCCTGCCGCCGGTGGCGGTACTCGCGCTGGCCCTGCCCTTCTTCGGCTTCGGCCTGACGCCCACCCTCATCGCGCTGGTCGCGTACGGTCTGTTGCCGGTTGTACGCAATACCGTGGTGGGGCTGCAGTCCGTGCCCTACGACCTGAAGGAAGCGGGCCGCGGCATGGGCATGGGACCCTGGACGCTGTTCCGGCGGCTCGAAGCGCCGCTCGCACTGCGCACGGTGCTGGCTGGCGTCAGGATCAGTTTCATCTACACCATCGCCACGGCAACAGTGGCGCCGATCATCGGTGCCGGCGGGCTGGGGGTGCCCATCATCGCCGGCCTCGCGGTTGGCAACCTGGCACTGGTGCTGCAAGGTGCGATACCAGTGGCTCTGCTGGCACTGCTGACAGATCTCCTGCTCGGACAGTTGATCGTGCTTGCTCCTGGTCAGGCTCCCAGCCACCGTCAGTGAACCGGAAGTGAACCCCGCCTGCTGACGAGGTTTCAGGGTGTGAACCAGCCCTGGTCTTGAAGGCCACTTTTCGCTGTTCAGGAATGAGTTTACTCACACTGAGCAAAGTGGTGTCAGAGCGGGCTGTGTCGGGCACGAAAATTGACGGATACCGCACGCCAGCCCTGGTGCGAATCCCTTGGAGGACCATGAAACGAACAGCTCGACTCGTGGTGGCAGCAGCACTCACGTTAATCCTCGCAGCCTGCACCGCTCCAGCCTCTACGCTTGAGTACCGTGGTTCCAGCATCACCAGTGATGCAACCCATGAACTTCGGCTCAGTCTTGAGGAACCATCGGCGGTCGGCATCGTTCGCGACACCTACTTTACGGGCGTGGCGCGCGGCGCACTTCGCGGCACCCTCGATGGCGAAGAACTCACCGCTGAGTTGCAACCCAGTCCGGACTGCACGTACTCGTTCACCGGCATCCTCACCGAGACAAGCCTCACCGGCACTTTTGAGCCTGCGGATTGCCCTGGCGGGCTGTCCGGCAAATGGGACCTGAGCCGCCTTTGAAGCGCATCCGTCTCATCACTCTGACAGTCCTCACTGCACTGCTGCTCGCAGCCTGCCAGAACCCCGAAACCAGACAACCGAACGTGCCGCAAACCAGTAACTGGGATTCTGCCCACTGGGACAACGCCACGTGGGAGTAAACATGAAACGACTTTCTGTCATCCTCCTCGCCACAGTCTGCATGAGCCCGGCGGTTGCCCAGACGGCACCGGAACTGTTCGTGTTCCAGCCCGGCACCGCCATCAAGGCTGATGAGATGAACGCCAACTTCCAGTTGTTGCGTGATCACATCAAGAATGCGCTCGGCCTCGCCAACATCACCCAGGAAGACGTAGCCGAACTCCAGGAGTTCTTCGAGAACATCAAAGCAGCTCTGGAGAACGGCGATTTCGACGGTGAAGGTCTGACCTTCACGTGGGATGGCACGCGGCTCGGTATCAAACTCGAATCCGCTGCAGAGTTCGTTTTCGTGGATCTCATCGGTCCCGCGGGACCGCAAGGGCTGGTTGGTCCTCAAGGCCCGGCAGGTCCTGAAGGCCCTGCAGGCCCTGCTGGCGATACGGGCCCCACGGGTCCCCCGGGGCCCACAAGGTGCATCCTCGGTGATATCTACCTGACAGCAAACACCTCAGATCAGCGCATCATAGGAATGCGTGCAGCAGGACAGATCCTTTCCATATCGACCTACACGGCTCTGTACCGCCTCTATGGAACCACTTACGGTGGCGACGGTACGAACACCTTCGCGCTTCCTGACCTCAGGGGGCTGGCTCCCACTCCCGCCAGCGGCCCCCAGCTGACTTACTACGTCTGCGTAGAAGGTGTTTACCCTGACAGCGGGTTCTGAAGCAGTTCCGTAACTGCGACCCGACACCGGCATTGGACGCAGAGCCTCCAGTACAACTGTCAACTCAAGCCCTCCCGGATTCGTCCGGAAGGGCTTCTTCAACGGGATGAACAACCACCCGCCGCGATGGCGAAGGAAGGCGTTACCGTGAAGTATGGGACACGCTGATGTGGGTAAAGGCTGGGGACACAGCGACCTGCCTCTCCCGGTTTTCGTGCTGGACGATGAAAACTGAGTAGTATCCAGTGACACTTGCCCCGCTGTCGACGGTGTGGCGCGTTACCGTGGTCACACCTTATGCGACCACTAAAGCGAGTGTCCTCGACCGTCCGCCGATTCGTTCTCCTGTTGAGCCTTTCTTCCAGTACCGCGGTTTTCGCCCAGCCTGAGGTGGGTGCCGGTGTTCATTACGGCAATTCCCTGACGGTGAATGCTCATGTCGAAAACTTTCAGTTTGTGGTTGCCGTTCCGGCTTACGTAGTTAGAATACTCGGTTTGTTGATCCAGGCTCGTGTGGGTGGTCTGGGCGGCTGGGGTGGTCGGTTGAATCGTTCCGGGTTTTTCCTGGCAGCCTGAGTCAGTATCTCCTGCCGCTTGGCGATGATCTGATTGCTCCGTCCTTCATGCATGTCAGCTGGCCTGATGAAAGCTATGCCGCTGGCAGCAACCGGCTACGACCTGCTGCAGACCGGGCCCATCTTCACCAGTGAGGAATGGAAGCTGCTGGCCATCGGCTCCGCTGGAGAGTTCCTGGTAGCTCTCCTCACGGTACGCTGGCTGCTGGCATTCGTCAGCCGTTACTCGTTCATGCCGTTCGCGATCTACCCCGTAGCCCTGGGAGCGCTTTACATGACCGCGTTCCTCTGACCGACAACCGGCCAAGCGTGAAGCGGAGGGCCGCGTGTTGCACACCGCGTTGCTGCGGTCACCACAGGAATACAGTGCACAGCAGTGGTGTCAGTCGAGCCAGCTTCTCAATCGGTTGAGGGATTCCCTGCTGCCGATCAGCACGAGTTTATCGCCCGGTCGGATTTCGTAATCGGCGGTCGGATTGAGTTCAACCTGATTGTGGCGCTCCACGGCTATCACGTGGATCCGGAAGCGGCCTGGCAGCTCCAGGCTGCGCAGGCTGCCTTCCAGGGGTTTATGGGCTACCATCTCAACCACTTCGTGCTCGGCGCCAAAGTCAAACGCGTCCAGCACGGTTGGTTCAGCGAACTGCTTGGCCAGCTGAACGCCCATGTCATGCTCCGGCCGAACTACCCTGTCCGCGCCGACCCGCATCAGCACCTCGGCTGTCAACTTGTCTGCTGCCTTGCTGACGACATGCTTCGCGCCCATGCTCTTCAACAGCGTGGTGGCAAGGACGTTAGCCTGGAAGTTCACGCCGATGGCCACAACTACTGCATCAAAATTACGTACCCCCAGGCTGCTCAGGGCCCCTTCGTCCGTGGCATCAGCGATGACCGCATGAGTGACGCGATGCATGATTGACTCGATCAGACCCTCGTTGCGGTCCACCACAACAACTTCATGACCGGAGGCATGCAGCGTTGTTGAAACCGCCGTGCCGAACCGTCCCGCACCAATCACCAGATACTGCCGGACCTTCACCTCGACCCTCCGTTTCTCCAATCGCATGCTGCTCTCATCCGATCAGGACATCCTCTCGCGGGTAACGCACCGTTCGCTGCTCGCGTTTCTGAACGAAAGCCAGCAGAAACGTCAGCAGCCCTATCCTGCCCGCGAACATCAACGCCGCGATGAGCAGCTTGCCAATCGCACTGAGATCGCCCGTGATGCCCATGGAAAGGCCAGATGTGCCTGCGGCTGAAACTGCTTCAAAAACCAATGCAGTTGTATCCAGGCCCGGGTCGGTGAGCGTGAGCAGTGTGGCGGTGCCCCCGATGACGAGAACACCCGATGTGCAGATCGCTGCGGCTTTCATGATCAGCGCTGTCTCCACCCGCCGGCCGAAGACATCCAGTTCCCGGTAGCCACGCGCCAGCTGCCAGATGCTGAACAGCACAATGGCCAGCGTCGTGGTCTTGATGCCACCAGCTACTGAGCCGGGGCTGCCGCCAACGAACATGAGCAGCATGATAATCAGCTGCGTACCCGGATGCAAAGCACCAATGTCAACAGTACTGAACCCTGCGCTTCGGGGACTCACACCCTGGAAAATGCTGGCAGTCAGTTTCTCTCCGGTAGGAAGGTCCGCAAGAGTGGCAGGGTTAGACCACTCCAGAACCGCGAATGACATTGCTCCGAACACAACCAGTCCGAGACTCATCAGAAGAACGAGCCGGCTATGCAATGTCAGGGCTTGCCGTACCGTCTCTTCTCGGAGGCGGCCCAGCAGCTCGAAAATCACTACGAATCCCAACCCGGACAGAACGGTTAAGGCCGCGAGGCCCAGGACAATCACTGGATCACCCCTGAAGCGTTCAAGGCTTCCCGGGAATAATGACAGCCCAGCATGATTGAACGCGCTCACAGCATGAAACACTGCCATATAGACGGGGTTCTTCACCTCAAACTCAAGGAACCGGACGTACAGTAGAACTGCTGCAAAGACTTCCACAGTGGTGATGAACAGGAACACGTTTCGCAGCAAGCGTACGGTTCCGCCCACCTTCATGGGGCTGTGAGCCAGGCTTGATCCCAGGCGCGCCCGAAGGCCCACCCGGCGTCCTGTCGCAAGCGCGATCAATACGCCAAGCGTGACGACTCCCAGTCCACCCGCCTTGATCAACAGCAGCAACACAACCTGACCGAACAGGCTCAAGTCAATGCCGGGCTCGATGACAGACAGGCCGGTGATAGATACGGCGCTTACCGCCATGAACAAGGCGTCAATGAAAGGAAAGCTGCGCCCGGAAGCACTCGAAACTGGCAGCGAAAGCAGCACTGCACCGGCTGCCACTGCCAGAAGGAATGAAAGCACACCAACCTGCGGTGCACTTAACCGCATGACACCCCTCCTGCGGAGAGCCGGATGATGGATGTGTAAATCGCCTTGGATGAGAGCACAGCCGCCTCCTAATCGAGAAACTAGTGGAAGGCGGCCCGACCTATCCAATCCTGCAGCCCGTCAAGGCTGCACCCTGCCGGCGAAATTAACACGTGCCGTGCCCCCGACCATCAATCGATGAACGAACTGGCACACCCAGCTATTGATCCTTGGAACAACCCGACCACCGAAGATGACTGAAACCAGAACTACACCGCAATCGGCCAAGGGGAATCGCCGTTTGATTTCTGCCTGCCCTGGACCACGGCCAGGCCCTTCTTGGACCATGCGAACCCCTACAGTTGACGCTAGTTCTTCCTATATGTTCTCCGGCGCAAGTGACACTGCAGCAGTGTTTGTGTCCTGGTTTGTGCATTGGCGTCCATGGGTAGCCAAACTAAATACCGCCCAAAACTACCGCCCAATGGGGATTTCGCGGACCATCTGCCCTTTGGTAAATAGAGAAAACCTCGTCAGAGACGAGGTTTCTTAGATGGTGCCCCGACCAGGACTCGAACCTGGGACCCAGAGATTAAAAGTCCCTTGCTC
>CAZBBU010000074.1:0-7000 GCA_964489965.1 uncultured bacterium | reverse complement strand
GTCGGGTGGATCGCCACTGTCTCGCCGCCCGTCAGGTACTGGTTGTTGAGGCTCACGTTGCCGCCGGTGATGGGAGTGTTCAGCGCGTTGGCGGCGTCGGCTATGCCCTGCACCGCCTGTTGCATCTGGTAGTACACGCCCGGCCGCTCGGGGTTGCCGAAGTTCAGGTTGTTGGTGACCGCCCGCGGCGTGGCGCCCACGCAGGCAACGTTACGGGCGGCCTCAGCCACCGCGCCGGCGGCACCGGCGTAAGGGTCCAGGTACACGTAGCGCGGGGTGCAGTCCAGCGCGGCCGCCACACCCAGGTTGCTGCCCCGGATGCGCAGCACGGCCGCATCGCCCTGACCGGGCAGCACCACGGTGGAGGCCATCACCTGGTGATCGAAACGTTCATAGATGGCACGCTTGCTGGCGATGCCGGGTCGGCCCAGCAGCGTGAGCAACGTGGCCGAGTGGTCGGCTTCGTCATCGGGCGGCGTCAGTTGCCTGTTGCGCAGCTCCGTGACGGCCGGATCTTCAACGCCCTCGCGCACGTGGGTTGGCGCCTCGTTGAGCAGGGCCACGTCCAGGTCACAGACGCGATCGCCATGCCAGTGCAGGCGGTAGCGACCATGGCTGGCGACCTCGCCGATGTCCACCACGTCAAGCTCCCACTTGGCCAGCAGGTCGAACAGTTCCTGCTCGCGGCCGGGGACGGGCACCAGGATCATGCGCTCCTGGCTCTCTGACAGCACCAGCTCCCAGGGCTGCAGGCCCTCCTCGCGCGTCGGCACGCGGTCCAGGTGAATGTCCACTCCCAGGCCGCCACGGTAGGCCATCTCGCTGGTGCTGGAAAGCAGGCCAGCAGCACCCATGTCCTGCACGCCAGCCACCAGGCCCGCGGCGATCGCCTCGAGCGTGGCCTCGAGCAGCAGTTTCTCCATGAACGGGTCGCCGACCTGTACGGCCGGCCGGTCCGCCCCACTGTCCTCGGTGAGTTCGGCACTTGAGAAGACCGCGCCACCGGTTCCGTCACGACCGGTCTTGCTGCCAACGTAGATGACCCGGTTGCCGGGCTCGCCCAGGGTGCCGCTGGCCAGGTCCTCGTGACGCATCAGGCCCAGGGCCATCACGTTCACCAGGGGATTCTCGGCGAAGCTGGGGTGGAAGGTCACCTCACCACCAACCGTCGGTACGCCGACAGCGTTGCCGTAGTGCGCGATCCCCTCAACCACGCCGTTCAGTAGGAACCTGGTGCGTTCGGATTCGATCTCACCGAAGCGGAGGCTGTTGAGCGAAGCGATCGGCCTGGCCCCCATGGCAAAGATGTCACGCAGGATTCCGCCCACGCCGGTGGCGGCGCCCTGCACCGGCTCGACCGCCGACGGGTGGTTGTGGCTTTCCACCTTGAAGGCCAGCGCCCAGCCTTCACCGATGTCCACGACGCCGGCGTTCTCGCCTGGCCCCTGCAGCACCTGCGGGCCGGTGGTCGGAAAGGCCTTGAACAGCGGGCGGCTGTTCTTGTAACTGCAGTGCTCTGACCACATCGCGCCGACTATCGCCGCCTCCAGCTCGGTGAGCGGCCGGCCTTCGCGCCGTTCCGCCTCATCCCACTCGGCCGCGGTGAGGCCGAACTCGGCGGCGCGCTGCCTGAGGGCGATCACTGCGCCACCAGCTGCAGCGGTCCGCGCAGCAGCGGCAGACCGTCCGTGCTGCCCAGCAGCTCGTTGACCGCCCGCTCCGGGTGCGGCATCAGCCCCACTACGTTGCCGGCGGCGTTACTGACTCCTGCGATGTTGCGCAGACTGCCGTTGGGGTTGTCAGACGTGTAACGGAACACCACCTGGCCCTCGCCCTCGAGCCTGTCCAGCGTGTCTTCATCCGCGTAATAGCGGCCCTCGCCGTGCGCAACCGGCAGCCTCAGTTCGCGGCCAGACAGTTCACGGGTGAACGGCGTGGCAGGAGATTCAACAGTCACGCTCACGGTGCGGCACACGAAATGCAGCTTCTCGTTGCGCAACAGCGCGCCGGGCAACAGGCCGGCTTCAGTGAGCACCTGGAAACCGTTGCAGACACCCAGGACGGGAACACCACGGTCCGCGGCTGCGCGCACTGCTTCCAGCACCCGGCTGCGTGCGGCGATCGCGCCACTGCGCAGGTGGTCGCCGTAACTGAAGCCGCCGGGCAGCATTATCAGGTCGGCTTTCGGGAGTTCCGTCTCGGTGTGCCAGACCGCGCTGACGCTGTAACCGGCTTCGGTCAGGCCTTCGAGTGCATCATTGTCACAGTTTGATCCGGGAAACACCACTACGGCGGCCTTCACGATTTCTGCCGCCCTCTCACCCGTCCACCTGCTGGAGTTCCCATTCAACGCTTTCGATGACGGGATTGGCCAGAAAGTCCGCGGCGAACTCACCGAGCTGCTGTTCGACTGTGCTTCGCTCACCCTGCATGTCGATGCGGAACTGCTTGCCGACACGCACTCCGGTCACAGTGTCGTGGCCCAGGTTACGGAGGCTGCGCTCCACCGTACGGCCCTGCGGGTCAAGGATCGAGTCCTTGAGTGAGACGTTCACAACTGCCAGGAATTTCATGAATGCACCATCTCCACGATCCGTCTGTAGGCTTCCTCTACCCCGCCCAGGTCACGGCGGAACCGGTCCTTGTCAAGCTTCTCGCCCGTCTGGCTGTCCCACAGACGGCAGGTGTCAGGGCTCACCTCGTCAGCCAGCAGGATGGTTCCGTCCGGCAGGCGGCCGAACTCGAACTTGATGTCGATAAGGTCGATGCCGCGCTCCCTGAAGAAGCCCTGCAGGAACTGGTTGGCACCGAGTGACAGTGTGTTGATCTCACTCAGCTCGCGCGCGCTGGCCCAACCCATGGCTACCGGGGTGCTCTCACTGACCAGCGGATCACCGAGGCTGTCAGACTTGTAGCAGTACTCGATCACCGGTGCCAGCAGCTTCTGCCCTTCCTCCAGGCCCAGCCTGGAGGCGAAACTGCCGGCCACCCGGTTGCGGACTATCACTTCAACCGGGATTATCTCCACGTTGCGCACCAGCTGCTCGGTGTCCGACAGCTTCTCCCTGAAGTGGTTGGGGATACCGGCTGCTGCCAGGAGCGGGTAGAGGTGCGCGGTGATGGCGTTGTTCATGGCGCCCTTGCCGTCGATGGTGCCGCGTTTGCTGGCGTTGAAGGCGGTGGCGTCATCCTTGAACACCATGATGCTCAACTCGGGGTTGGAGGTAGACCAGACCTGCTTGGCCTTGCCCTCGTACTTCAGTTCTTGCTTGTGCATTCTGCTCCTGGTTCCTGCAAACTGGGCGCTCCGGACGTCCCGGATCCGTGGAGATTTTAGCATGGCACCGCCGGCTTTTGGCTTCGCGCCGGAGCAGCCTGAGCCGGCCCGCGCACTGGCGCGCGTAGTACGCTGGCAGCAATATGAAGCGAGACGAGCTGGTTGCATTTCTTGACAGTTTCCTGGCCATAAGTGATTACCCTGATCCTTCTCTGAACGGCCTTCAGGTTGAAGGTGCGGATGAGGTCACCACCGTTGCGGTGGCAGTGGACAGCAGCCTGTCCACCTTCGAGCAGGCCGCCGCACTCGGCGCCCAGATGCTGATCGTGCACCACGGCCTGTTCTGGGGCGAACCCAAGGCCATCACCGGTGCCCACGGCAAACGGGTCCGCTTCCTGCTGGAACGGGGCATCAGCCTTTATGCGGCACACATTCCACTTGATGCGCACCGTGAAGTCGGCAACAACTGGGGTTTTGCCCGCCGGCTGGGGATGCTCGACCTGGAGCCGTTCGGCGAGTTCCAGGGCAAGCTCATCGGCGTCAAGGGCCGCCTGTCGGACGTGATGGACCGCCGTGAACTGGCGCAGATGATCGAGGCGCAGCTGGGCGAACCGGTGATGCTGCTTGAAGGCGGCAAGCAGGAGGTTGAGACTTTGGGAATCATCAGCGGCAGTGCAGCCAGGGACGTGCTTACGGCGGTGGAGCACGGGCTTGACGCCTTCCTGACCGGGGAACCCAAGCATGACCTGTTCTACGAACCGTTCGAGAACGGGATGAACGCCATGTTCGGCGGTCACTACATGACCGAAACCATCGGCGTCAACCTGCTGGGCGAGAAACTCAAGGAGCAGTTCGGCCTGGAGTTCCGCTTCATCTACCTGCCCACGGGACTCTGAGGAAGTGCGGGGACTGTTTGTTGCACTTGAGGGACCCGAAGGGGCCGGCAAATCCACACTGTCCGTCAGGCTGGCCAACCGGCTGCGCGAACAGCTGCGGGCATCCGGCGGCAGGGCACCCGACGTGATTCTTACGCGCGAGCCGGGTGGGACTCCGGTTAGTGACGCCATCAGGAGTGTGCTGCTGGACCCGGGTCAGCAGATCGCGCCGCTCACAGAGTTCCTGCTGTACTCCGCCAGCCGGGCGCAGCATGTGGTTGACGTCATCGCTCCTGCACTCGAGCAGGGCGCCATCGTGATCTGCGACCGTTTCATCGCCTCGAGTGTGGCCTACCAGGGCGCGGGCCGTGGCCTGGATGCGGGCTTCGTCAGCGACCTGAACAGCAAGGTGGCTGGCGGATGCCTGCCGGACCTGACCATACTGCTTGACGTGGAGACCAGCACCGGCCTTGAAAGGATCCGTCAGCGCGGTCAGACGGACAGGCTGGAACGCGCCGACCTGGCGTTTCACGAACGCGTGGCGGAGTCGTTCCGGCAACAGGCCCTGGCCGGCGGCTGGCTGGTGGTGGACGCCTCCCGTGACGCCGCCGAGGTCGAGCAGCAGGTGCTCGAGTCGCTGGAAGGGCTGGTGGCCGAATGGCTCGCGGGCTGAAGACCGTTACGGCGACCGCGGTCGCACTGTTGCTCTCGGCCTGCGCCGCCCAGGAGCCAGGTCTGCGGGTGCTGAACCGGGTGCCGCACCAGACCGATGCCTTCACCCAGGGACTGCTGCTGCATGATGGCGAGCTGTTCGAGAGCACCGGATTGTATGGCGAGTCCAGCCTGCGCCAGCTTGATCCGCTGACCGGCGCAGTGCTGAGGCAGGTCGACCTGACTGACCGTTACTTCGGTGAGGGCCTGGCCCTGGTGGGTGACAGCCTCATAATGCTTACCTGGCAGGAGAACGAGGCCCTGGTGTTCGAGCGCGATACTTTCAAGCAGACCGGCAGTTTCGCTTACGAGGGCGAAGGCTGGGGTCTGTGTTTCGATGGCAGCAGCCTGGTCATGTCGGACGGCAGCTCCAGGCTGCAGTACCGGGACCCCGTAACCTTCGAACTTGAGTCTCAGGTGCAGGTGACCCGGCCCGACGGCCGGCCGCTGCCTCTGCTCAATGAACTGGAATGCGTCGGCTCAAGCGTGTACGCCAACGTGTTCACCACCACCTACATCGTCAGGATTGACGAGGGCGGCCAGGTGGGCGCGGTCTATGATCTGCGCAATCTGCTGACCGAAGAAGAATGGGCAGGCCTGGACGAAGAGGCGGTCCTGAACGGCATCGCCTACAACGACGAGAGCGGCACCTTCCTGGTCACCGGCAAGCTGTGGCCCTGGATGTTCGAACTGCAGATCGACTGAATCAGTCGGTGCTGCTTGCTGCGGGACTGGACTCGCTGGCAGCTGGTGCCGCCGGAGTTTCACTGGCGGCCGGGCCAGACTCGGATGCGGCTGTGCTGCTGCTGGCCGCGCGGCTGCTGCCACGGGAATCGTTGACGTAAAAACCGGAGCCCTTGAAGGCGATTCCCACTGGCTGGATGACACGGCGGACCGGGTCCCCGGTGCGTGGGTCAGTGGTGAGCGCGTCATCAGTCATGCGCTGCTCGACCTCGAAGGTCTCACCCGTCTTCATGTTCCTGTAAACGTAAACCGGCATTGCTCCTCCGCGAACAGTTCTGCAGTGCCGCCAGCAACTGGCGCTGCAAACGCGAGTGTACCACCCGGTTAACATGATGGATATGCCGCGACCGACACGAATCGAAGGCAAGGCGCAGGATCCCGCCAGGCTGCTGGTGATCGGCGCGGGCGCATGGGGTACCACCATCGCCCAGCTGCTGGCGGGCAACGGGCATCAGGTGACCCTCTGGATGCGGGACCCGGCCCAGGCAGCAGAACTGACCACCGACAGGGTCAACCGGCGCAGGCTGCCCGGCGTCAGGCTTGATCCGCGCCTCGAGTTCAGCAGCGACCCCGCCGCGAGCAGCCGTGGGGTCGAAGCCGCCTTCGTGGCCGTGCCAAGCAGGCATGTGACGGAAGTGCTGGCGCGCTTCCCGCAGCTTCCGGCGCTGGTGTCATGCACCAAAGGCTTCGCCGGTGACGGGCTCGAGCGCATCACGCAGGTGATGCAGCGGGGCCAGCCGCAGGCGCAGGTGGCCGCATTGTCCGGCCCCAACCTGGCCGGTGAGATCGCCGCCGGCAAACCTGCCGCTGCGGTGGCGGCGAGTGCTGAGCGTACTGACGCGACTGCCGCGGAACCACTTCAGAGCCGCATCCAGCGTTGGCTGCAATGCTCCACCTTCAGGGTGTACTCGAGCAATGATCTTGCCGGCGTGGAGATTGGCGGGGCGCTCAAGAACGTCATCGCCCTGGCGGCGGGAATCTGCGACGGACTGGAATTGGGTGACAACACAAAGGCCACCATCATCACGCGCGGCCTGCACGAACTGGTGCGGCTCGGCACGCTGCTTGGCGGCAACCGTGAGACCTTCTACGGACTGTCGGGACTCGGTGACATCGTCGCCACCTGTTCCGGCCCGCAATCCCGCAACTTCCTGGCGGGCAGCAGGATCGCCCGGGGTGAGTCGGTGCAGGCACTGGAAGCCGAAGGACTTACTGCCGAGGGCGTCGTGACCGTGCAGCGGGTGGTAGCCTACGCCAGGCAGCACGGACTGGACTTGCCCATCAGTCAGGAAGTTCACGCTGTGATCTCTGAAAACCAGCCGCCCGCGGCGGCGATCAGATCGCTGATGGAACGCAGCAGCAAGCCGGAAGCCAGCGTCTACTGACCGGGCAC
>CAZBBU010000073.1:0-7040 GCA_964489965.1 uncultured bacterium | reverse complement strand
GCAGCGTCGCCGGCACTCATGATCACGCTCATGGCCGCACCGTCGTTCAAGGGGCTGGAGTTGCCCGCGGTCACGGTGGCTGCCTCGTCATCGGCGAAAACCGTCTTCAGGCCGGCAAGCGCCTCAAGGCTGGTGCCCTCACGCGGGCCCTCATCCCGCTCCAGGACCAGCTCATGCCACTGGCCTTCCGGATCCTGCACCCGCACCGGCACGGAGACGACCTGCTCGTCAAAACGACCGGCCGCGCGGGCGGCCAGCGCCTTCTCGTGAGACTTGAGGGCAAACGCGTCCTGGTCAGCGCGACTGATCCCGTAACGCCGCGCCACCGCCTCAGCTGTCTGGCCCATGGTGTGGTACGCACCGGGGCGCCGCTTGACCAGCTCACGGTTCAGTGACAGGTTGTGACCGCCCATCGGCACCCTGCTCGAGTTGTCACTGCCGCCGGCCAGAACGACGTCGTTCATGCCCAGCGCAACGGAATGCACACCCTGCACTATGGTCTGCAGGCCACTGGCGCAGAAACGGTTGATGGTCGCTGCCGCCACGGTGTCGGGCAGACCCGCCAGCAGCACGGCCATGCGAGCGAGGTTGTAACCGGCTTCGCCTTCCGGATGGGCGTTTCCGAGCAACAGGTCGTCCACGCGTTCCGGGTCCAGGCCAGGCGTGCGTTCCAAAGCGGCCCGGGCGATGAAGGCGGCCAGGTCATCCGGCCGGGTGTCCTTGAGCAGCCCCTTGTGGGCACGACCCACGGGTGTGCGCACGGCTGTGACTATCACGGTGTCACGCATGTGAACTCCTTCTGGGTTCAGGACGGACTACGTCCAGGGTTTGAGAACAATATTACCCTCATGCAGCATCGCCATCTCAGGACCACTGCCGGCGGCGCCATGACCGGCCTCGGCCAGAGCCCCGCTGATACGCAGCTGCTTCGAAGCGATCTGCTGCGCCCAGATGACCGCCTTCTCGTTGCCGGCCGCGCCCGCATGGGCCACGCCCCGCAGGGTGCCCAGCACGATGATGTCATCAGCAGCCACGAGTTCGGCGCCCGCATTGACGTCGCCGAGAACAACGATGGAGCCGGTCGATTCAACCTTGCCGCCCGAACGGATGGTGCGGCCGATGATCTTGTTCTCGCCCCGCGGCGCCGCCTTCGCGCCCACCGGCCGCAGCTCGCTGACCGTACCGCCCAGCTCGCCGACCGTGGCCACGGCCGCCTCGACCACCGGCCAGGGCAGCCGGTCAGCCACCTCTATCATCACGGTGCCCGTGAAGGCATCGGGGTTGCCTCTGAGTCCGTTCTCCACACTCTGTTCCGTGTCCTCGGCGGTAAGGGTCAGCAGGATGCCGCCTCTGGTGCCTCGCGTCTTCATTACGCAAGCGTACCGCGAATGCGCAGGTCACATGATGCACATGACGCGCTCATCTGGCCTCAGCGGCTGGCATCGGCGATGCCGTCCACGTTGTAGTAAAGCTTCAGGTAGTTGGCCGCCACCGGCACCGCCACGTTGGAGCTGAAGCCACCGTTCTCGATGAACACCACCACGGCGATCTCCGGGTCGTCAGCCGGTGCGTAACCCATGAACCATGAGTTCTCCAGGCCCTGCGCCCGGCCGTTCTCGGCCGTACCGGACTTTCCGGCGATGGTGACGCCAAAACCGGCGGGCCGGCCCAGGTAATTGTTGGCCCCGTGGTCGGTGACCATGCGGATCATGCCCTCGCGAATCAGTTCCCAGTACTCACCGGGAATGTAGTGCCGCTCAGGCTCGAAGGGCTCGTCGCCCACCCGGCTGATCAGGTGCGGCTCCACGAAACTGCCGTCACCCGCCAGCGCCGCAACCACCTGAAGCATCTGAAGCGGCGTCGCCAGGATGTCGCCCTGACCGATGGTGCTGTTGAGCGTGAAACCCGGGTACCAGGGCTCGCCGGTGGCCTGGCGCTTCCATTCCTCGCTGGGCACGCGACCGGGCTTCTCCTCCGGCAGGGCCACGCCGAGTTCCTGGCCCATGCCGAACTCGCGGGCGGTGGCCATCAGGTCCTGCACGAACGGCGCCCAACCCGTGGAGAACTGCGGTGTGGAGAGGGCCGCATGCCAGTAGTAGGTGTTGCAGGAATCTGCGATCGCCTCCACGCTGGTGTAGTTGCCACGTCCGTAAGTGGCCCAGTTCAGCCAGCGGCGCCCGCCGTAATCGATGTAGGCACTGCAGGCGAAGCGCTCGTTGGGCGAGGTGTAACCCTCTTCGAGAAGCACGAAGCTGGTGATGGGCTTGAACAGCGAGGCCGGCGCGTACGCTTCCACGGCCCGGTTGAGCAGGGGCAGGTACTCGGAGTCACCGAGGACGGTGCTCACGGCCTCCGGGTCGGAAGGCCTGCGCGTGAACACGTTCGGGTCGAAGCTCGGCATGCTCGCCATCGCCAGAATCTCGCCACTGGCCAGGTCCAGCGCCAAAAGCGCACCGCGCACCGTGTCGATGTGCGGGTGGCCCCAGCGGTCGCGCTCCCGGTTCACGATCGCGACGGAGCCGGCCAGCGTGTCCTCCGCCCAGCGCTGCAGCTGCGGGTCCAGGGTCAGCACCAGGTCGTCGCCAGGCTGGGCCGGCACGAGTGTTCGCTCACGCAGAACCAGCCTGCGGTTGTCCACCTCGATCAGCCTGGAGCCGGCCGCACCGAACAGTGAGCGTTCCATACCGGCCTCGATGCCCATCAGCCCCACCAGCTCATCTAGCGCGTAACCCGGGAAGCGCACCGGGTCGGCCAGCGTGGTGTAGCCCACCACCTGGGCGGCCAGTGTGGTGGGATAGGTCCGCTCGATGCGCTCGCGCAGGTAGGCGTTACCCTGGCCGGCCAGCAGTTCCTGCATGGCGGGCACCACCCGGTCAGGGATGTTCCAGACGATCACGGCGCCGTTCCCAGCCTCGTCACTGCGGCTCAGGTCGGGCTCGCGCAACTCGTCGCCTTCAAGGTCAAGCAGGTAGGTGATGCGCTCCCAGTTGTCGATGCCGCCACCGCGGTACATGAGGTCGTAGGCGATGCGGTTGTCGGCCAGCACCGTCCCGTCACGCGCCAGAATCCGTCCGCGCAGCGGCGAGATGCGCTGTTCGATCATGAAGTTCTGGGTGCTGAGCGCCTGGTACTCCTGGGCCATGGCCAGCTGCAGGTACATGAGCCTGCCGGCGAACACCATCAGGACCGTGAGCATGACGCTCAGCATTATCCTTACGCGGCCGCTCACAGTACCTCGCGGCTCAGCCCCCGTGGCGAGGGCTGCAGGCTCTCAGCCAGCCCCAGCAGCCAGACACCCACGGCGAGCGTGAAGACCGAGTCGAACAGAAGCGTTGCCGGCAACGTGGCCAGCGAACTCCAGCTGCCGGTCAGCCACACGAGCATGCCGGCCAGTACCAGCCACTTGCCTGTCAGTCCGGCCAGCAGGATGATCACGCGTTCCATGATGCCGCTCTGTGACAGCAGACGGGTGACGGCCGCTGCCGCCATGGCGCCGCCCGCGAGCGCGAGTGCATGCATGCCCACAACTCCCTGACCGCTCAGGTCCTGGAGCAGACCGATGCCGTACGCAGCCAGCACCAGCTGCCATGGACCCATGCGCGGCAGCAGTGTCAGCACCGCGATCAGGAACAGGTCAGGGGCCGGCAGCGGCGCCAGGACTGCTCCCAGCAGGCCCTGGAACACCAGCAACAGAATGTAGAAGGCCGCCAGCCGCATCGCTCCCGATTGTTGCATCTGCACGCATGAGTTTTCGTTCGGTCGGAAACCGTGCGTGATAGCGTTGGCCATGAGCGGACCCATACCGTTTTTCGACGGCCATAACGACACGATCCTGCGCCTGTACGACCCCCGCAGCGACTTGCGTGACCCCGCACAGTTCTTCCGTCAGACCGGCGAGGGCCACATCGACCTTCCTCGCGCCCGGGCAGCCGGCATGAAGGGCGGTTTCTGGGCGCTGTTCGTTCCCAGCCCGGCCAGCGGTGACATCGCGAACGCGGACCTGTCGGACCTGCCGCCGGCCATCACGCCCGGGCAGCCGGAGGCGCTGGCGGTGACCATGCGCCTGGCGGCCGGCCTGTTCGAGCTGGCACGGCAGTCAGACGGCGGATTCCGGGTGGTCCGCGACCTGAACGAACTCAACGCTGCACTTGACGATGACGCTTACGCGGCCATCTTCCACATCGAGGGCGCCGAGATGATCGGCCCCGACCTGGACGAACTCTACGTGCTGCACCAGGCGGGCCTGCGCTCACTGGGTCCGGTGTGGAGCCGTGACAACCGCTTCGCTTCAGGCGTGCCGTTCCGCTTCCCCAGCTCCCCCGACACCGGACCTGGCCTCACCGATGCGGGCCGCGCCCTGGTGCGCGCCTGCAACGAACTCGGCATCCTTATCGACCTGTCACACATGAACCAGAAAGGTTTCTATGACGTGGCTGAACTGTCCGACAAGCCGCTCGTGGCAACCCACAGCAACGCCCACGCCGTGTGCGCCTCCAGCCGCAACCTGACTGACGACCAACTGGCCACCATCCGCGACTCGCGCGGCCTGGTGGGCCTGAACTACGCCGTCGCCTTCCTGCGCCCGGACGGCGGCCGCGACACTGACACCCCGATCGAAGTCATGCTGCGCCACACCGATCACCTGCTGGGAATCCTCGGCGAGGACGGGGTGGCCCTGGGCAGTGACTTTGACGGCGCGGGCATCCCCGACGCGATCAGCGACGTGACCGGCACGCAGAAACTGCTTAAGGCGATGCTCGATCACGGCTACGGCCGCGAACTGGTCGAGAAGATCGCCCTCCGGAACTGGCTGGACCTGTTGGCGCGAACCTGGTGAACCTGTCAGCTGTCCGGGGTTCGCGTCATGAGCTTCAGCACCTCGGCTGGCCAGCCGGCCTGCTGTGGCGGCTGCGGCGTCCGTCCCTCGAGCAGGGCACTTGCCCGACGTGATACCCAGGCGTGCGCCGCCGGGTGTTCGGCCAGCATCCGGAGCAGCCAGCTGGCAGCCGGGTCCGATTGCAGGCGCCACTCCGCGTACCTGAGCAGTGCCGTCAACGCGGCCGGTTCGTCCTGGATCAGGGTTGCCAGTGACATGGCTGCGAGCGCGTGTCGCTCTGCCGCAGCGCCGTCGCCAGCCTGAAGGCTGATCATGGAGCTGGTGGCGAGCATGCCGGTTTCGAGCGTCTGCTCACCGCTGTCACGCACCAGCTCGAGGGCTTCCTCTATGAGCCTCTGAGCTTCTTCATGATCGCCCTTCCTGCTGGCGAGGTTGGCGAGGTTGTGCAGCAGCACGGGTACGACCTGGCGGCGCCCCGCACGCCGCGCCAGCTCCAGTCCCTCGTTCAGCAGCAGACAGGCCCTGTCCGGCGCGGAGCTGTTCATCTCCAGCGCGCCCAGATTGAGCAGCTGAGTCACCTGTGCAGCCTCGTCACCCAGGCGGCGCGTGCCCTCGAGTGCGGCCTCATAGTGCTGGCGCGCAGAATCGTAATCGCCCAGGGCCTGCAGGACCACACCCAGGCGGCCGTGGGCGAAGGCGATCCGCGCCGGCTCCCCGTCCAGCTCCGCCAGTGCCAGCAGCCGGCTGAACTCCCGTTCGGCGGCGCGGTAATCACCGATCCTGTGTGAGCAGGTTGCCTGCACCGTGGCGTCCCAGGCGTCGAGCGCGCCGCGCGCCTCCCGGACGCCGGGTCTGGCGGCGGCCAGCAGCTGCCGGGCCTCAGCGATGTGGCCGAGCCGCAGTTCCAGCCACGCGAGTGCCAGGGCGACCTCGGCGTGCAGTCTGCCGCCAGCCGGAACTGAGGTCAGGGTCAGGCGCAGGGCAGCCCGGCCCTCGAGCGCCCTCGCACTGCGGTCACAGAATGCAGCAAGCGGCAGGCTGCAGCCGTGGAGCAGTTCAAAGAGGCCGTCCTGGGCCGCGAAGTGCCAGGCCCGCAGCAGGTTGCGGAAGTCCCGCTCAAGCAGCCGGCTGGTCATGGAGTCGATTCCGCTGACGCTGTCCCGCGCCGAACGCAACTGCGCGAGGAACCAGCCGGCATGCTGCCTGGCGGCCGCCTCGGCAGATTCCGAGTCCTCCGCCAGCCTGTCACTGATGAAGGAACGCAGCAGCTCATGCTGGCTGAAGCGGCCGTCCGCATCCACGGAGAGCATGGACTTGGCGAGCAGCGACCCGAGCAGCTGACGGCTGCCACCAGCGACTTCCTCTGCGGCCTGTGCCGTGAAGCCGCCGCGGAACACGGCGAGCCGCAACAACAGTTGCTGTTCGACTGCCTCGAGAAGTCGCCAGCTGGATTCGAACAGCCCCTGAAGGTCACTTCGGGCGGCAGTCGATGACTCGGTCAGGAAGTGTGAGTCAGCCTGGATCTGGTCAGCGATGGTGGACACCGGCAGCAACCTGGTCCACGATGCCGCGAGTTGCAGCGCCAGCGGCGACCCGTCCAGCAGTTCCGCGATCCGTGCGATGGCCGCCATGGTGGCCACCGATGCTTCAAAATCTGGCAGCCCGCGCCGGGCCGCACTCGTGAACAGGCGCACGGCCGGCGAATCCGCCAGTGACTCGACAGGTGCCCGCAGCCCTTTAAGCCGCATGACGTGCTGTCCCGACACCTCAAGCTGCCGCCTGCTGGTGACCAGCAGCCGAAGGTCGGGGCAGGCATCCAGCAACTGCTGCAGGTTCGCATCGGCCTTGAGGTGTTCGAACCCATCCAGCACCAGCAGGAGTGACGAGCGGCTGAGCCGTTGCTGCAGCGACTGCCAGTCGCTCACGGCCGCACCCGAGGTGGCGCGCCCGATGGCGGCCGGCAGCAGATCGACCGTGGAGACGGCTTCAAGCGGGACCAGCGCCACGTCCTGCCGGGCCCGGAACTCAGCCGCGAGCCACTGTGCCAGGCTTGTCTTGCCGATGCCACCGGGACCGATTATGGACAGCAGGCGGTGCTCGCCGCCGTAAAGCACGCGCCGTGCTTCCTCAAGTTCCCGTTCGCGTCCGAACAGACGGGGCGCCCCGGGTTGTACCGGCGGGGGGGCGGGGGCGAGCGGCCGGC
>CAZBBU010000072.1:0-7098 GCA_964489965.1 uncultured bacterium | reverse complement strand
GCCGTACCAGAACGGCTGATCTTCCACTTCCAGGCCGGCAGCCGCCGAGCTGGCGCCGGAGCCTACACTGGCAGACACATCAAGCAACACCGCCAGCTGCCCGCCCGGGAGCCTCAGGCTGGGACCCGCCAGCGCCACAAGCAGCAGCGTCATGCTGAGCAGGCGCAGCCACCAGCCACTGCGCCGGGGCAGGAGCAGCAACAGTGGAATCGCCAGAAGCAACCAGGGCAACCGGAAAGTGATCAGCGACAGGAAGTCCGGCACAGTGGCAATGCTAGCACTGCTCAATGCTGGTATCATTTGAGGCAGATGCCGGAAGCAGGAACCCCGTGGTTACTAGTTGGCATGTCCACGGACAGAAGAGGCGAGGCGATGCAGAAGGTCGCTTCGGAGCTGGGTCTGGGCGCGGAGACGGTGACCGGTGCCGAGGCGCTGCTCTTCCAGACCAGGCTGCCGGAGCGGCTGCCGGCCGCCATCCTGCTGGAACACCAGCTCGCCGTCCAGGTCGATCAGCTGGATCTGCTGCAGCTGCTGCGGCGCCGCAAGCACCTGGTGGACATACCCATCATCTACCTCGGGCCGCAGGACAACGAGGTGGCTGCGGGTGCCTTTGATTCGGGCGCTGACCTGTACCTGACGCTGCCCACCGCGCCTGCGGTCATCAGTTCGGGGCTCAGGCGCCTGCTGGCACGCCGTCAGTCGGAACTGGCGGTCAGGCAGACCCTGGAACGCCTGCGTGACTTCGAGCAGGCCTACAAGGAGAGCGAGCGCGTCAAGGACGACCTCATCCACATGCTGGTGCATGACCTGAAGAGCCCCATCTCGAGTGTCATCGGCCTGCTTGACCACAGCCTGGACATGCTGCGGCAGGACGGCTCCGAAGGGGTCGACGAACTGCTCTCGCTCGCCCGCTCGGAATCGCAGCACCTGCTGGGGCTGGCGGCAAACATCCTGGACGTGCGCCGCATGAAGGACGGCGCGATGCCGTTCGAACCTGTATGGCTTGACGAGCTCACCGTGCTGGCCCAGCAGGCACTTCGTGACGTGAGTGGCGGGCCGCGCCAGCGCAACTTCTCATTCCTGGTGCGTCCCGAGGCCGAAAGGATCCACGCAGATCCTGCCCTCCTGCGCCGCATCCTGGCAAACCTTTTCGCCAACGCGGTCAAACACACCCGCAAGAACGGCTACGTGGACTTCCGCGCCTGGCGTCAGGATGACTCCTGGATACTGTCAGTGCGCGATGACGGCGAAGGAATTCCCGAGGCTGACCAGAAGCGGATCTTCAATGCCTTCGAACAGTCCCGCCATACCGTTCATGACCGTTATGACAGCGGCATGGGCCTTACCTTCTGCAAACTGGCCGTCGAGAAGCACGGTGGCAGGATCTGGGTTGAAAGCAAGATGGGCCGGGGCTCCACCTTCTTCTTCACGCTGCCCGTCAACGTGAATGACTCACTTGTTGACCTGCAGCTGACCGGCACCGGTGCCTGAAGAGACGCCCAGCTGGCAACTCGAGCGGAGACTTTGGCGGCGAGGTTTCAAGTTCGTGGCCGGAATCGATGAGGCTGGCCGCGGTTGCCTGGCTGGACCGGTCACTGCCGCAGCCGTGATACTGCCCCGCAAGGACAGCTTCCCGTACCGTGACTCCAAGCAGCTCACTCCGCTCAAAAGACAGGAGCTGGCACAGCGCCTGCGGGATGAGGCGGTCGCCTGTTCGCTCGGCTGGGCCACGGCAGGCGAGATCGATACCCTGGGGATACTGCGGGCTACGCACCTGGCGGCCCAGAGGGCACTGGGGCGGCTGGCCCGGCTGGCGGAGGAGACCGCGCTGGTCACGGATTACCTCTGGCTTGAGCACCCGGCGCCGGTCCTGGCCGTAGCCCGGGCGGACCAGCGCAGCTGGCAGGTGGCGGCCGCCGGCATCCTGGCCAAGACAGCGCGTGACGCCTTCATGGTCAACCTCGAGGCCGAGTTTCCGGACTACGGCTTCGCCCGGCACAAGGGCTACGGAACCAGACAGCACCTGGAGGCGCTCCGGCGGATGGGACCGTGCCGGGAGCACCGCCTCAGTTTCGCGCCGGTGGCGAGAGCTGTGGAAAAAGCCGGCGAGGGTTTACAATGCGCAGATGAACCAGACCTTACCGGTCGCGGACAGCCAGACGCGGCCAGCTCAGAATGAGAGTGACGGCGTCGCCACGGTCGGCGTGAAGTTCGATAACGGTCCGCGAATCCACTACATGGAAGTGTCCGGGTCGGCACCCAGGGCAGGCAGTCGCTGCGTGGTCAACACGCGGCGCGGCCTCGAGGTGGGCCTGGTGCGCACGGCACCGGTAACCGGACACAGGCCATCGGGGCAGTACGTGCGCCCGGCGGATGCAGAGGACCTGCAGCGTTGGCAGGAACTGAAGGACAAGGCCGAGGAACTCAAGTGGTTCATCAAGGCCCGGGCCCGGCAGCGCGGTATGCCACTCAAGGTGGTCAGCGTGGAGTTCACGCTCGATGAGAGCCTGCTGGTACTCAGCTACACGGCCGAGGAACAGGTGGCGCTGCGAATCCTGGCGCAGGAGCTGGCGACCTTCACTGGTGCCCGCATCGAGTTCAGCAACGTGGGTCCGCGTGACCAGGCGCGGATCCTGGGCACGCTCGGATCGTGCGGAGGGGGCTCGTGCTCCTCAACCTGGCTGCAGGGTTTCACTGCGGTCAGCATCCGCATGGCCCGCGACCAGCAGCTGCCGCTGAACCCTGAGAAGATCAGCGGACCCTGTGGCCGCCTGATGTGCTGCCTGCAGTACGAACACGACATGTACCGGGAGCTGCTCAAAGGCATGCCCAAGAAGGGCGCCCGGGTGTGCCACACGGGCAGCGGGGCCTGTGGCCGCATCGCCAAGCTCAACCCGCTCAAGGGCACTGCCGAAGTCCGCAACGACGAGGGCGGCTACAGCGAACACCCGGTTTCAGAGCTGGAGAGAATCAGGAGCTGATTACGCTCCGCAGTTCGAGCGTAAGCAACTGCAGTGCGATGCCGGAGTGCACGTAACTGGAAAGCTGAGACTCACAGGCCTCAAGTGCAGTCACGGACGCGGCGTAGCGGGCGGGGTCAAGCTTCCTGAACTCCGCGCGCAGCAGCTGCGGAAGGTCAAAACCACCCCGGAGCCATACTTCCTCCAGCTCCGCGGCTGCCGCGAAGGCCGCGTCCAGGCTGCCTGACAGTGTGTTCACATAGGCCGAGGCGGCGTCTGCGGCCGCGTTCCAGCTGTCCATGTCCCGTCTTGCCCTGGCCAGTGGCCCGGGCGTGCCCAGCAGGTGTGCCGGGTGGTTGGCCGGTTCCAGGCCGTCGGTGTCGGTGGTCCCCAGGCGCACCTCGGTAACGCGCGATGCGATCGTGGGCAGCAGCGAGTTCCTGTCAGGGGCTATGAGGACGATCGAGGCCCACGATGGTGGCTCCTCCAGGACTTTCAGGAAACTGTTGGCCGCGGCGGCCGTCATCAGGTGTGCCGAGTCGATGACGCCGACGCGACGCCTGTGCAGCGGCCGCTTGCGCAGCCATTCGCTCAGGCTCTCTTCGTCATTGCCTTCACGGGGCACCAGCTGGCCGATGCGTATCTCCGGTTTGCGGTTCTGCCTGCCGCTGCTGGTGGTGACTGCGGGCGCCACCTCCCGGTAGTCAGGGTGGCCGGAGGACCAGAGCTGGCAGCTCGCGCAGTGGCCGCACGGTTCGGGTTCGTCGAGCAGACAGTTCAGCCGCGCGGCGTGCCACCTGGCCAGCTGTCTTCTGCCTACACCTTCAGGTCCGGACAGCAGGATGGCGCGTGCCGGAAGCTCCCGGAGCAGGCTCCTGGCATCGCTGAAGCCTCGCAGATGCCAGGGCAGGATGTCCACGGATCCGGGCGTCTGCACTTCAGTAGCCATGAGCCAGGCGTTCGATGAGTGGTGCCGGGTACTCATCCTGCTGCATGCTCGCCTGGGTACCGGCTACGTCGTATTCAACACGCCGTACTTCCACCACCCGCTGGTCCGTGTCGAAAAGTCCATAACTTGCCAGCGGGGATCCGTCACGCGGCTGACCGACCGAGCCCGGGTTGAAGAAGGCCCTGATGCTGGGCGCCATGCGGTAGCCGCAGCGCTGGCTGCGCAGCGGCACGGTGCGCCACATCTCGCCTTCCTGCACGTGCAGCGCCGCATATACCGTCGGGATGTGCGTGTGGCCGAAAAGGCACACGTCGCGCGACAGCCAGGCCGCGTTGGCCTGCGCCTGGGCGAGGGTATCCAGGTACTCCCACTGCTCCCTCAGTCCGCCATGCACTGCCTGCCACTTGACGCCTTCGAAGGAGTCACTGAAACTCCTCAGGTAGGCCAGGCTGTCGGCAGAAAGCTCGGACCGGTGCCGCTTGATAACCCGCTCGACCATGCTGTCCACCTTGCGCAACTCCTGACCGGAAGCGTCCGGCTCCAGGAGCAGTGCGTCGTGGTTGCCCAGCAGGTTGACGACCGGCCGCAACTCCTTGAGAAGCTGCACGCATTCTTCGGCCCGATTGCCGTAACCCACGACGTCGCCCAGGAATATGACGGCGTCATAGTATTCCTGGTCGGCGGCTTCAAGTACGGCTTCGAACGCCCCCAGATTGGCGTGGATGTCACTCAAAACCAGGTAGCGCATTATGAGAAAAGATAACACTTGGTGGACGCGCCCCGTGTGCCTGAAGGGCATCACTGCAAGCTATACTTGCCCTGATGCTCCGGCTTGCCGCAATCGCGTTCTTGACGCTGCTGACTGTTGTGCTCCCGGCAGTTTCGCTGGCCCAGGAGATCGCCATACCCGATTTCGGACGCCGCGGTGACTTGCCTGATGGACTGGCAGCCACCTTCAGCGCACACTTGCGTCAGGAGGTGGCCAGTGCCGGCCTGGCCGTGGATCCGGCGGGACTCGTAACGGAAGGCATCGCCGGCAGCCTTGACCCCTTCTACACGATTCTGGCTGGCCGCCTGCTGGGAACGCGCTACGCCCTGAGCGGCGAGATCGTGGACAATCCTGAGTCCGAGAGCCGCTTCACGGTGAACGTGCTGATCGTGGATACCGAGGACGAGCGGCACAGTGATGTGATCAGCCGCTCGCTGCTTCTGCAGGACATGACCGGCGTTGCCAGGGACCTCGCCATGGCGATCCTGAGCTTCACCGACCTGAGCCAGTCCCTGCCGACCGGAGATGCGGGACTGTTCATAAGCAGCGAGCCCAGTGGGGCGGACGTGTACATAAACGGGCTGCTGGTCGGCAGGACCGGCGAGCTCAACCTGCTGGAGCTGGCACCGGGGCGTTACAGCGTGGAACTCAGGCTGGAAGGCTACCTGCCTGCCACCCGCGTCGAGGATCTGAGAAGCGGCGGCACCAGTTTCCCGCACTTCCGTCTGACCGAGTTGCGTGGCGGCAGCGCCCAGCTGCAGAGCAGTCCCAGTGCCGAAGTGTTCTGGAACGGCGAGAGCCTGGGCTTCACCCCACTCAATGTGGCCCTGCCCGCCGGAAGTCAGTCGCTCGAGCTCAGGCGAGACGGTTTCCGCGATCAGGAGGTGCGGGTTGAGGTGCGCAACAACCGCGTTACCCGACTGGATGTGGAGATGGTGCCCCTGCGTGAGCCCCTGGTGTACTGGGAGGCGGAACCCGGCGTAACTGTGTCCGTGAACGGGGAACTGCAGGCCGGCACGGCCGCCAGTGAACTGCGGCCCGGCCGGGTGACCTTCAGCATCCGGCGGGCCGGCAGCAGCCAGGATTACACCATGGTGCTGCCGCTGACGGGCGTGTTCAGGCTTGACACGGAACTCGGTGCGCTGGTACCTCTGAACCGCTGAGCTTCAGTCCAGTGCCATCTCCAGAGCCAGGCCGGCCTCGATCTCTGCTTGCGGAGCCCGTGTTTCCAGCCACACTCTGGCAGACATGTTCCCCAGCTCCCCCTGCCAGGCCAGCCGGAGATTGAGAGGCGCGCTGTCATTGCGCCACGGTTCCAGCCGCAGGGACGCACTCACGGCTCCCTGACCGGTGCTCTGCTGCACGTCCAGGCTCACGCCTGGACTGAACCGGCTGGTTGTGCCGCCAAGCAGGAACCAGGCGTTCCAGGAGGCCGCCCGATCCCGGTTGATGCGCAGGCCCAGCCCCGCTGATGTCCACGCCTGCAAGTCCCCGCCGGAATGAAACGGCAGCAGGCCAGCGACCTGCAATCTGAGGTCATGCCCGTTCCAGAACCGGGCCAGCTGCACCTCGAGCGGCAGCAGCAGCGCCAGGCCACGGCCGCCACCAAGCAGAGACGGGTCAAAGAGCAACTGCAGCTCCCTGCTGGCACGGTAAGTGGCACCAAGTTGCACGCCCCACACCAGCTGTCCGTGGGAGCGCACCGTTGGACCGAAAGACGGGTCAGGCTCACGTAAAAGTGGCTGGCCATCGCCGTCAAGCGCCAGGCCGCGCAGCCGCAATGCCACAGGACCGGCTGTGGCCCGGGCCGCCAGGCTGGCGTACCAGCCGTTGCCTGCTGTGGCGGCACCGTCGAAATCCACTATCACGTTGCCGATGGGGCCGAAGGTGGTGGTGTTGCGCAGGTGCAGGGCCAGGCCCGGGGCGGACCGGTAATGGACGCCCAGGCTGGCGTGACCACCCTCGATGCGCTGGTCCAGCAGCGCCACTTGCACGGAGGTCACGGTGCTGCTGCTGCTGACGCTGAAACGTAACGAGCGTGCGAGCGCCGGCTGCAGCAGCGCCAGCAGAATCACAGGGAGGAGCAGTTTGCCCTTCATCGACCGCACCTTACCGCGCCAGGGAACCGCTGCGCCCCAGCGTCGCGGTTACAATGCCGGCATCGTGACAGCTTTCAGTTTTGGAGTGGTGTGACATGCAGATTCTTGGACAATTCACGGTGCTGCCGGTACTGCCGGAACGCATCGGCCGGCTTGGTGAGATAGCCGGTAACCTGTGGTGGACCTGGGTGCCGGGTGCAAGGCGCCTGTTCCGGGAGTTGGACAGGGAACTGTGGGACCGGGTGCAGGACAGCCCGGTCGCCCTGCTGCGTGAAGTGTCCCAGTCACGCTTGGACCTGGCGGCGGAAGATCCCGCATTCC
>CAZBBU010000071.1:0-7131 GCA_964489965.1 uncultured bacterium | reverse complement strand
ACACCTCCGCCACGAACACGCATGACAACCAACCAGATAGGATTCCCCGATGAAGAACTGGCTGATCATTCCACTAATCACCATGCTGGCAACCGGCTCCACGGCCCTTGCTCATGCGTCACTTGTTTTCGGTGAACTGACCACCCCCGTGGTTTCGCCTGATGCGGTGACTGTTTTCACTTTGCAGCTGCACATGATGGACGCGCTGCGCACGCCGATTGAAGACGCCATCGTTGATGCTGAATTCAGACACATGACTGAAGAGGAAACCGCCGCTCTTGAGAGTGATCCGGACCCTGATGAGCCTGCAGCTGCGACCAGCGGGATTCAGGCGGAAGACCTGGAACTGCCCGATGGTGACTGGTTCACCTTCCGGCTGGAGGAAGTCAGGGCGGGAGGTAATTACGCTGGCGAAATTGTCCTGCCCGAAGCAGGCACCTACCAGCTGATCATGCGCGACACCACCTACCCCCAGGAGGACGCAGTGGCAGACCTGACAGTCCGCATTGATGGTGAAACCGCGTTTGAATCAACCCTGTTCATTTTCCCGCCGACCAATATCGGCGGCGCCAAGCTCACAACCTGGCTCATCTGGCTTATCGCAATCCCCGTTACGGCCGGTGTTTGGGTAACCATCGCCACGCTGAACCGGAAACCCGCTGACAAAGCCGACTAGACGAATCCAGTCGCACCGGGTCTGTGGGTTCCGACAGGCACTGCATTGCAAGAGGCAAGGACGGTGCATTGCCCACTGAGCAGCTACGATAGCGGCATGGTTGATGGAGTTGCCGCTGAACCCTGTGAGCTGGATATCAAGCTGCTCACCCAAGCGTTACCTGAGCCTGCGGTGCTTGATGAGGCAATCTCCCTGCTCAAGGGCTTCGCAGATCCGACCCGCCTGAAGATCCTCTCGCTCCTGCGCGAAGGTGAAGTGTGCGTGCACCAGATCGTGGAAGCCCTGGAAATGACCCAGTCCGCAGTGAGCCACCAGCTGCGTTCACTCCGAAACGCCCGACTCGTCACCTCCAGGAAACACGGCAGGCACGTGTACTACCGCCTGATGGACGAGCACGTCCGCGGCATGCTCGACAGCGTCCTCTTGCACAGCCGCGAAATTCTCTGAACCGACGAGCAGCCCTGGAAGTACTCAGAACCAATTGACATATGAGCAGCTGCTCATATAAGGTTGGGGGGCGAAAGGGGCTGCCCTCATGGCCACCACCACTACGCTCAACCTGAACTCCATCCTGCCTGGCCATCCAGCGCAGGACGACGCCTGCACCCGGCACCTGTCATCACTGTTACTGGCTGAGCGTGGAGTCAACGGCGTGCGTTTTGCAGATTCCGCCGGTCAGCCCGGACTGCTGGTTCAGCATGATTCCCAGCGGTTGCCCGTCCGCCGCCTGAACCAGCTGGCCCACACCGCAGGGAACGACGTCCGGGCACGTTACCGGCACGAAACCATCAAACTAGCTGATCTTGACAGCCCCGAGCAGGCAGCTACACTTGAAGCTGCGTTAGGCCGGTTTGAGGGTATCCAGGCAGTGGAGATCGACTCCACTACCGGATTGGTCCGGATTCTGCATGACACCAAGGCAGTAACCCGGTCTTCAATCGACAGTGCAATCACGGATCTTGGTTACAGGGTGCTGCCGGACGGGCCGGACAATTCAGCGGGTGCCAGAAAGTCGGACAAACGAGCGCAGCGGCCTGACTCCAGGGTGCTGGGCGTTTCCCGCGAACTGTTTCTGAGCCTGCTGGCCGGCGCTTCACTGCTCACCGGTTGGGTTGGAGCTACCTTCTTCGGACTCTCCCCCACCGTGGCCTGGCTGCTTTACCTGGTTGCCTACGTCTCTGGCGGCTGGGACGCAACCCACAGTGCAGTTCGGGCTGCCCTGAAAGGCCGATTCGACATTGATGTACTCATGATCGTGGCAGCCCTGGGCGCCGCGGCCCTGGGCCAATGGGCGGAAGGAGCGCTGCTGCTGTTCCTGTTCAGCCTCAGCCACGCCCTTGAACACTACGCAATGGACCGCGCCCGCGGAGCCATCAGCGCCCTGGCAGACCTTACACCCAAGACTGCCCGCGTAAGGCGCGCAGGCCGTGAACAGCAAATTCCAGTGAGTGAACTGCGCATCGGCGATACCGTCATTGTCCGAGCCGGCGAGCGCCTGCCGGCTGACGGGCTCGTACTCGACGGCACCAGCAGCATCGACCAGGCACCCATCACCGGTGAAAGCCTGCCAGTCGCAAAAGAAACAGGGGATGCTGTTTTCGCAGGCACCATCAACGGCGACGGCGCCCTGGAAGTGCAAACCACCAAGGGACCTGAAGACACGACTCTGGCGCGAGTAATCCGCGCTGTTGAGGGAGCACAGTCAGTCAAGGCACCCACCCACCGGTTCACCGACCGATTCCAGCGCACCTTCACACCAATCATCCTGATCGTCACGATACTGGTAATCGCCCTGCCGCCCCTGTTCGGAGTGCCGTTCAACGAGAGCTTCATCCGGGCCATGATTCTGCTGGTCGCCGCAAGTCCCTGCGCCCTGGCTTTAGCCACCCCATCAGCAGTGCTGGCCGGCATTGCCCGTGCCGCACGCAGCGGAGTGCTCATCAAAGGCGGCGCGCACCTGGAAAACACCGGCTCAGCTGACGTAGTGGTATTCGACAAAACCGGCACCCTCACCCGAGGTAAACCAACCGTCACCGACATCTGGAGCAGCGGCATGGAAGAAAATGAACTGCTCCGCCTGGCAGCAGCAATAGAAACGCGCAGCGGCCACCCGCTGGCGGATGCCATCGTCCGCGCCGCAGAAGAACGCAACCTGCAACTGCCTTTGGTGGATGACTTCCAGTCGGTACAGGGCAAAGGCATCCGCGCCAGCGTGGCCGGAGCTGACCTCATGATCGGCAACGACAAACTCATGCAGGATGCCAGGCTCACCACGCCCGCAGGCTTGAAGGAACGAAACGAAGCACTTGAACGCCAGGGCAAAACCAGCATGCTGCTCGCCCGCAATGGTGAACTGATCGGCATCATCGCCGTGCGCGATGAACCCCGCGAAGGCGCCCGTGCCACCATCACCGCACTCAAAAACCAGGGTGTGAAACACACAGTCATGCTCACCGGCGACAACCCGCGCGTGGCCGAAGCCGTCGCCCACGAACTCGGCATAGACGAGGTTCACGCCGGACTGCTACCCGAAGACAAAGCCGAACAAATCAAGGCACTCCAGGAGCGCTACGGCAAAGTGATCATGGTTGGTGACGGAGTCAACGACGCACCCGCGATGGCCACAGCCGACGTGGGCATCGCCATGGGAGGCGCAGGAACTGACGTGGCCCTGGAAACCGCCGACATTGCCCTCATGGCAGACGACCTCACCAAACTGCCCTACGCCATAGCCCTATCCCGCGCCAGCCGCCGCATGATCATCCAGAACCTCATCATCAGTTTAGGCGTCATAGCCCTGCTCGTACCCAGCGCCCTGTTCGGCCTCGCCACAATCGGAATTGCCATCGTCCTCCACGAAACCAGCACCCTCGTCGTCGTCGCCAACGCCCTGCGATTACTGGGATTCAAAACCAGGACTGCCGTAACATGAAACGCCCCGCCTTCACCCGACAGGGCACCCAGGACTCGCATAAATGATTAACACCGTGCGGCACCGCCCGCCCATGCAGAAACGGAGCACCCCGAATGAACTCCCGAAAACTCACCGTGGCCACCGCTGCAGTGCTGGCCCTCGCCCTGCTGAGCGTTCTCGGCTACCAACTTGTGAATCCGACCGCAGACATTGCAAACGCCGGCTCACCCGACGGGTACGCAGGCCAACCGACACTGGGACGAGCGGATGCACCTGTGAAAATGATCCTGTTCGAAGACTTCCTCTGCGACCACTGCAAAGCCTTCGAAGCCGAAGTATTCCCCAGAATCCGCAGTGAGTTCATTGACGCCGGTCAGGTCCAGGCGTTCTACATCAACCTCGCCTGGGGCTCACAGAACGCCACCACCGCCGGACTCGCAGGCGAATGCACCTACAAGCAGGACGAAGAAGCCTTCTGGGATTACAAAAGCGCCCTGTACGCGGCCCAATCCGATCACTCCGGGGAATGGGCCACCACCGCAAACCTGGTGAACATCGCCCGCGACAGCGCTCCCACCCTGGACGCAGACGACCTCAGAAGCTGCATCGAGGAAGAACGCTACCTGACTGAAGTGCAACGCGATCTGGAGCTCGGTGACACCGTTGGTGTAAGCGGGACCCCCTCCGTGATAATCGGCAACCTCGGATATGAAGGGCCTGGCTACGACACAGTCGCGGCTGCAATCAACGAGCAACTCGCTCAACAGGTATGAGCTTCCGGCACTTCCTGGGTGCTCACTGCATTTGCCCTGACCGGGCCAGCAGCTCCGGCCTAAGAACGGCCGGCTACCGGTTGACCCCATTCCGGGAGGCCGGGAAACTCGCCCGGCAGAACACTACAACGCTATACTCGCCGTACAGATGGTGTCCGCTCAACTGCCCGCCGCAGAAAGCAGGCACCCGATTACGCACAAACGCGGGGAGGTTCCATGCACATCACCGGCCTGCTGCTCGGCGGTGCCCTCGGCACCCTCTGCCGCTACCTCGTCACCCTGGCCACACAGCCCCTCACGTCAAGCGCCACATTCCCCATCGCAACAATCACCGTGAACATCCTCGGCTGCTTCCTCATCGGCCTGCTCTCGAACCTACGCATGACGGGCCACATCTCACCAGCCTGGTACCTCGCACTGGGAACCGGCTTCGCCGGAGCTTTCACAACATTCAGCACATTCGAACTCGAAGCAGACACGCTTGCTCAAGAAGGCGCCTGGACACTGGCAACCACCTACGTTCTTGCCAGCCTCATCCTCGGGTACGCCGCACTCCTGCTCGGCCGCTTAACCGCCATTCGCCTCAGCAGCACAAGCGCTTGACGCTGCCACCAGGAAAGCATCTCGATGCCCCAATTACCGGGCCATCCACACCCACCATTAGTGCCGTCACACAGCTGTGACTTCTCGTTGCGGTTGCTACCATGTCCGGCCGCTGGCACGGACGAACCGGAGCGAGTTTCTTCGGCACCTTCACTCAACGGCGGGCAACGGCCCGCGCGGTCACGTAGGCGTAGGGAGCCCGCGGGTCCCAATACCCGTCAAGAACCTGGAATCCAGCCTGCTCCAGTACACGACCAAAGCTCTCCATTGGCCACAGATAAGCAGTCGCTACAGGATGATCGAATGCCTCGAGTCGCGGGCCAGAGAAGAACGAGATGAGAATGCTCCCGCCCTCGTCGAGAACCCCTCGGAGGACGGCGAGCGCCCCCGGCAGCCCATCAGGCTCCAGATGAATAAGCGAGTACCAGGCGAGAATCCCGGCCCACCGGTCTTCCAAGCCGGCAAGGTCGGCAAGCGGCCCGAGCCGGAACGCAACTTCAGGGTGGGCCCGGCGCGCAATGTCGACAAACTGCTCAACCGGTTCGAGGCCCTCGATGTCACGCCCCAGACCGGCGAGGTGCCCACTCCAGCGGCCAGTACCCGCACCGACATCAAGAATCCGGCCCGAGACCGTGTCAGCCCACGATTCGATCACGGCACGGTCAGGATCTCCGGCCGAAGCCGTCGCACCAAGCATGTCCGCCAGACCCCGCACCCGAGAGCCATACGCTTCGATAACATGGTCCGTCGTCACAGTAATCACCTTCACATCAACATCATCAGGATGAGGAACAACAGGAAGCCACCGGCCGCCATCGCGATCGTGCCCGTACTTTCCTTAATTTGGAATGCCTCCACCAGCAGTTCGGCGACCGCGGTGAACAGCAGTGCCGCAGCACCAAAGGCAAGGCCTGCCACGAGCAGCGGAGCAGCGACACCGGCGAAAACAAGGGCACCAAGCACGGCACCAATCGGCATCATGACCGACACGAATGCGCCCACACCAATCGCCGTGCCGACCGAGCCGCCACCCGCACGCGTGGATCCAGCCGTAGACGCAGCAACAAACAGAAGCTCAATCGAGAGCGCAATCGCAATCAGCAGGGCAGCGGCACCACCGGCCGCCAACGCGACGCCAATGATGGCCCCGTCGATCAGGATGACGACGGCCAGTGCGATGACCAGACGCAGGTTCACACCGGTGGCAGCCCTGGCCTGGGTTTGACCGTGACCGTGCGCATGGTCATGCTCGTCGCCATGGGAATGGCCGTGGCCGAATCGCATGAGTAGCGCGCGCAGCGCAAGCATGAATGCGGTGCCCACCACGAAACCGATAATCAGCGGCCAACCGCCACCCAGGTCGAGCGCCTCAGGAAGCAGATCCAGAGTCGCGGCGGCGATAATCAGACCAGCGGCAAAATGCTGAATATAACTGGTGATCGTCGATGTTGAGCTGCGTGTCGCGAAAGCCGCAATTACCGCACCGACGATACCTGCCGCCAGGCCCATCGCGCCCAATAAAAGCGCCTGTCCGAATAATTCCACTTCTTTGCTCCTTCCGCGAGATATCTCCCGCGCTTCCGTTACGCAGCCAACTCCCGATCGAATTGCTCGAGCGCCTGGTAAGTCGCTTCAAAAGCACCGCAGACGCCGGGCGGAATCGCATAGTTGTCCGTTACCTCACGCAGTTCCGCGAACAGTTCAGGTCTGCGAGCCGCGCTGTAAGATTGCTGAAGTTCGTGCGTAATCTCGCGCACGCGAGTCAGTTCCGGATGATGCCCACCATGGACGCGCTCGACGATAGGCGCGAGTTGTGCTGCTGTCCTGAGGTTTTGGTTGGTCATTATAGTCCTCCTTCAGCTAGGCTATGACCTCAAGATATGGCCATTTCAGGGAAATATCCTTGATATGGATCAAATAACTGTTCGAAGCCCCTCTCTGCACCCAGAAGCGCAAGAACGTCACCATGGAAATCAGTGATCCAACAGTGCTCAGTGTGCTGGAGCAATGGCAAGAGGGGTAACCCGAGGCCAGTACCAAAGGCCAACGGAAGAAAGCGACAGCTTAGGGGCCCAGTCCGGAAAACGATAGCTTCTGAACAGTAGTGGCACACAAAGTGGGTCCTGCGCCCGTTAACTGAGCCGATAGTTCGTCGGCCCGGGTGT
>CAZBBU010000070.1:0-7221 GCA_964489965.1 uncultured bacterium | reverse complement strand
TGTCTAGAAACGACACCTCGTCCGGCGCAATCGTACGTCCGATCGAGCACCTCTATGTGCAGGGCAACGTCTGCTCCGAGTTCGGTGAGGAGACGGGCCTCTACGCTCTCAACCACGGTGCCGCCCCTGTTCACCTGATCCCGAGGAGCCTGACCGCTGGCACGACGGGTATGCGCGTGAACGCCAACTGCGGAAACACGAACACCAGTTGGCTTGACGTGCTGGGCGTGCTGGCCGTGAAGGTCAACTCCGACTTCCACGGTACCAGCGTGGCGAACCTGACTTACACATTGGTCTCGTCCAACACCACCTTCCCCTAACCGAGCGGCGCCAAAGTTCGTGTGGTGGGGGGCAGACGCTCCCCACCACCACGCTCCAAGAACCTCACGTCACTACGCCACGAACGGGCGGTATCTTCCACTCATGAAACAGCGCCACTCGATCTTCCTTCGGACAAGGGGAATAGTACTGGGTGTATGCACGGTCTTGCTGATTGCCACCGCGGGGCTGCCCCAGTTGGCCGCAGCGCAGGGCGGTGCGGCCCTCATGGACCCCGCCTCTACACTGCACCACGGCACCCTGGGGGAGAGTATCAGTGCCACCGTGAGCGTCCGGAACCCTGGTGCCACGAGCCTCAACCTCAGGCTTTACCTATCTGACTGGTCTTTCGATCCGGCGGGGCAGTTCATATTCGCCGATGCCGGCACTCTGGAACGCAGCGCCAGTTCATGGCTGAGCGTCGAGGCTTCGACCCTCGAACTCGGTTCGAACGAGACGGCGCTTCTTCCATACACCATCGCCGTCCCGACTGACGCGGAGCCAGGTACCCACTGGGCCGTGATCTTCGCTGAGACTGAACCGACCGACCCGGAGCCCGGGCAGGCGGCAGCATCCATCTCCGTGCGGGTGGGCCACATCGTGTACGTGAACGTGCCAAGCCTTGAGTCGAGTGGTGCCATCGTCGGCATGTTCGGCAGCCCACCAACGTCGTCCACGGGCGCGTACACGGTAATTGCCCAATATGCGAATACCGGCAATGCGGCCCAGGGAGTTGAGGGCACGTTTACGCTACGCGACGAGCAGGGCCAGAACGTCATTGAGGCGCAGATCGAGAGGAGCGTGGTGTTGCCGGGGGTAGACCGTGCTTTCCAGATTAATGTGGTGGGCCCGCTGCCAGTCGGCAATTACACAGCCCTGGTAGTTCTCAACTACGGCAGTGATGAGCAGGACGTGGCCGGCGCTATAGACTTCACCCTCACCGAGCCTCTCCTAGAACGGGGCGCCCCAGAACAGGGTTCGAGCGTGCCATGAAACCCGCAGGCGGAAGTTGCAGGTTACAGCACGCACTTGTGAGGCGGCTGGCGCCCGCTATCCTGACCGGGCTCGTACTGCTGCCCTGCGCTTTCGCGCAGACACCCGCCACTAGCACCGGCACCTCGTTTGCCACAGTGACCTTAGGCGGCGAAGCCCAACTGGGTTCGACCGTCAGCCTGCGCCTTAGCGCACCCACCCTCACGTTCGACCTGCGCGACGCCGGTCCAGGTGCTCCGGCCTGCGTAGCTAGCTCGGCGCCAGACGGTGTGGCGGCGGCGGGTAGAGAACTGTCCAGTTTCCTAGGCAGCGGTAGGGTTCGGCCCGCTGGCACCATGCCCAGAGTCGTAGACCGAGTGTTGATCACAGTTGACGGTGGCGTGGCCGTGGAGCCAACAGACTGGCCGCTCGCACCCCCAGGTGCCGCGGTGGTGTGCTACCGCTCCTTCAGTCTCTTCCCGTTCAGTAACACCGACGGTTGGCAACTAACAGTGGACCGCAACGATGAGGGCAACCTGCCGGGAATCGAGCATTTGTACCTGACCGCCACATGCGGCAACGCGGTACTAGATGGCCTGCTGCCTATCGCCGATCAGGAGCGGGTGACGCTGCTAGGCGGAATGCGGGCCGGCAGTTGTGGCGAGGCATTAGTAGTGGTCGCAGTCAAGTTGGGCAACGAGTCCGCCGGTAGCGCCGCGGCCGTGTTGCGCTACACCCTTTTGTCGGCTGACGCGTTAGGCGAGCGATGACCCGCACAGACCTTAGCCGTGGAGTGAACCATGGCCGGTGCAGCGTCGCTGGCTATGCCTCAGCCGCATTGCTAGTAGGAGCGCAGTCAAGAAGGGAGCGTTGCTAGTGATGTCACGAGTGAAAGAACAGGCACGGAGGCAGGTTTCCCCTGTCCGAGTGCGCGCCATGCGGAGCATGCTGGTGCTGGCAGTGATGGCGCTAACAGTGCCGTTCGGGGCTGCTCAGGCCACTTGGCAAGTTGAGAGCCTGATACCGGAGGTCATCTCCATCAGAGTCCCCACCACCACCATTGCCTTCGCGCCCAGTCAATTCGTCTACCCGCCCGCAGAGTTCCCAGCGCAGTACCCGGCCACGCAGCCTGAGGGCGGCGTGTTGCCTGTACAGGTTTTCAGTAACGAGGAGGGCCTGTGGAGCCTCATACTCGAGGTGCCTGACCTACTGAACGAGCAGGGCGCTACCGTACTATCTGCGACCCAGGTGCTCTACCGCGTCAACGACGGAATCTGGGTGCGAGCTGACGGTAACCCGCAGATTATCTACTCACAGGCGGGCAGCACGCTCGGTTGGCTCGAGATCCGAATCGAGTTCGCGCTGGAACTCACCGGTAACGAACTCGCGGGCAGCTATGTAGTCAACGCCGCCATCTCGGCTAGCAGGGACCCCGGCTTCTAACATGCTCATGCGGCGGGCCGCCTTGGGTGTGCGCGTGCTTTCCATCGCGCTGCTGCTCGCTGCCGGCTGGGCCGGGGCTCTTGTTGTAGTGGGCAGCCCAGAGGTCACGGGCAGTGCCGGCGAGTACGTGACGCTGGGGTTCAGGTTGGCCGGCGACGGTGAGTACGCCTACACGGTGACCGCGCCCGACGGTTGGGTGCCCCTGTCCAGCGCCGGCCGTGTGACAGTAGATCAGACCGGTTTCGTGTCCGTGACGGTGCGCGTGCCCGGCTCTGCCCCGGCGGGCAGTGTGGCGCAGGTGCGCATCGATTTCGAGAGCGCGGAGCCGGGAACGGAAGGCGCCTCAGGTATCGGCAACGTCATAGTGGCTTCCCACGTGGCCATAGACCTGGTGACGCCGCGGGACATGGTGGGCCAGATCGGCCAACCACACGAGTTGACGTTGCTTGTGCGTAATCGCGGCAACATGCCAGACGTGGTGGACCTGAGCGGTGAAGGCGGAATGTGGGACGTGAGGCTGGAGCGCAGCAGTATTGCGCTCGAGGCGGGCGCGGAGGCCGCAGTGCTGGTGATGCTGTTGCCCAGAGGTTCCGTCTCGTCGGGATACCGGCACGTCTTGTGGTTGACCGGAGTGTCTCGTAATGACCCACTGGTTCGCGCCCGCGCCTTCACTGAGACAGTATTCAGGGATTCCTCGCTCGAAACCGATCGCGCCGCGGGCCACGATCCGCGCCTGGCGTTGTCATTCCGGACCGGCGTCACCGCCGGAGTCACCATCGATGAGTCCGGTACCGACTACTCACTGCGCTATGACGTTAACCCACGTCTCAGCGGTGAGCTTTCAGACTACGTAAGGGTCACGGCCGGAGTCGGCAGCCTCAGTGGCAGTCTGCAGGACCCGTTCGAACGCGTACCTTCGCACGTGAGCCTGGGCCTGACAGCTGCCAACTGGGACGCCGCCGCTTCCATTGGCGACGGGACGTACGCTCTCTCGGGTGGTGCCCTGATAGGCCAGTGGAGGTTCGGGACCGGCGCCACCTACGCGGTGCGCGAGGAAGGCGAGCGATTCGGCGTCAGCGTGTCGGCTGTGAGTCAGGTGCCGGGGTTAGATCTTCAGTTCGTGGGCCGCACAACTACCACTTCTGGCACCCGCCACGATGCGCTCGGTGCGCGCTACCGCACGCCGCTAACTGATGGTCTAAACCTGACGCTGGGAGCCGACTTAGTCGGTTCTGTCACTCCGGATGGCTACGCGTTGGCAGTAGGTGTCAGTGAGAGCCTCACGTACCAAGTGCAGGCATTCGACGTTACCCAGACCTATAACGCCGTGCCGCAAGCGGGTCTGCACAACATTGGCCTAAGCGGCGGACTGCGCTCCGCCGGCCCCTTCGGGGTGCGGGCGGCCACCTCTTTTTCTGTTGCGCCGGCAGGGAACCGCTGGCGCAACTCGCTGACACTGTCCACGGCACCAGCGGCTGGGCTTAACCTCGCCGTAACCGGCACCTACGCCGTAGAGGCTGACGGGGCCTCGTTTAGCGTCAGGCCTACTCTGGGATACCGCTACAGAATCGGGGCCGCCAACGGAAACGTCAGCTTCGGCTACGCGTACACAGTGCCACTTTGGGACCCGGATGTCAGCAGCAACCGCCTTTCGGGAGCCGGCTCGTTGAACGCAGGTCCATTCTCGGTCAGCGTGGCAGCGAGTTACCTACTTACTGGGGCGGGTCGCGAGACGGAGGCCGGCGCCATTATCGCGGTAGAGGCGTTGGCCGAGTATCGCCTAGCCGCCCGTTCCGGATTAGTCGCTGCCTACAAGTACGAGTCGGATACTCTTACCGGTGTCGGCACCGCGTCCGCCTCACTGAGCTGGAACCATGCCTGGAGCCCGGATCTAATTTCTACTTTGAGCTATGAGCGCGAGCAGTCGCTGACTTACGGTACCGGAGCCTACTCTCAAACCGAGCGGGTGGTCCTTATAGGGCAGGTAAATGACCTGTTCGTGGACGGCATTACTCTAAGCGCTGGTTACTCGCTCAGGTCCGCCGGGGGTCTGTTCACTGGAGCGCCACTGCGCCACGCTGTAAGTGCGCGCTTGGGTTATACGTTTGCCTTGCGGTTCGACACGCCAGACTCAGTCACGTATCTGTTCGGTGGGCGTCGCGGCGGCGAAGTGCGTGGCGTGGCGTTCCTTGACCGTGACCTGGACGGTTTTCGCGGCGAGCACGAGGAATTGCTCTCGGACCTCACAGTCGTCCTTGGCGGGGTCGCCACTGTAACGGGGCCGGATGGCAAGTTCACGTTGAGGGTCCCCGAAGGCCAACACCAGTTCGCGTTTACAGCCGGTGTACCAGCGGGCTTCGCCCAGCGCCTGCCAGAACAAGTGCGGGTCAGCGAGAACGAGGTGCATGAGATCGACCTACCCTTTGTGCCAGTGGCGAGCGTGACGGTGACGTTGTTCGACGACCTGGACAACGACGGAGTCAGGGGTCCGGAAGAGGGCGGCATTGCGTTCGGCGGCGTGATTCTCGAAGGCCCAGAGGAGCACCGGGTTCGCATGGATGCGCGCGGTGTGGCTACGGTGACTGGCCTGGTGCCTGGCCGTTATCTGGTGCGGCCTGATCCAGAGCAACTGCCAGCACGCTACCGGGCAACGACTGAACCGTACGTGTTGGTCGTGCGGGAGGGGCAGCGTCCGGCGCCTGTTGCGGTCGGCGCGGGCGCCCCGCCACGACAAGTTGTAACCACGTTCACGACGGCCAGCCTCGCCATCATCGGCAGGGCCAGCGCCAGCGTGGTTGAGGTGGGAGGTCAGGTAGAAGTCAGCGCACTGGTCAGTGGACCAGTGCAGCGCGTGACCGCGGAACTGGCCGGAACGGTGTACGAACTGGCACAAGGCCCAGGCGGATGGCAGGGCACCTTAACGCTGAGCGAGGATGTTGCGTCAGGTCGAACCGTGATCCTCCTGCGTGCGTACGGGGGCGGTGCGGAGGCTGTCAACGAGGTCCCTATAACGGTGAGAGAGCCGGCCAACGAACCGTGAGCAGGGTAGAGGTGGCACCGGCCGGCCCCGGTCACCGTCATCCACGGCGCGCCAGACCGAGCAGCATAGGGCTGTCAGCCTCCCAGCGTCGGCGGTCGAACGCCCCGTAGAACTGCACGCGTCCCAGACCCGCAGCCCTGAGCGCCCGTTCCAGCTCGTACCGGTAGTAATACCGCTGCCTGAGGGTGGCGGTTGAGCGCCTCACCGCGCCGTCCGCGCCGCGCTGGTCTAGGTAGTAGTGGCTCGTCACCAGCTGCGCCTCGGGGTCGTGCTCCTGCACTAGGAATAGGTCGGTGTTCGGCGCAAGGTCGGCCCACTCCGGCTCGCGGCGCATGACGCCCAGGGCGCCTAAACGCGGCTGGTAGACGTCGAAGGCGAAAAGCCCGTCCGGGGCGAGGTGCTCCGCCACGGTGGCCAGGGTGGCGTCCTGGTCGTCCAGCGTGTAAGCGTGCATGAGGGTGTTGAAAGGCGCGATGACCAGGTCGAAGCGGCGCTGCAAGCGCACGCTGCGCATGTCGCCCTCCACCAGCTCCACGCCCTCCCGGTCCGCCAGCCTGGCAGCGGCGCGCGCCAGCATGGCCGCCGAGGTGTCCACGGCCACCGCCTCGTGCCCGGCCGCCAGCAGCGCTTCCGTTACGCGGCCCGTGCCCGCCCCCAGCTCCAGCACGCTGCCGCCCTGGTCATGCGCCAGGCGCGTGTAGAAGGGGATGTCGTCGCGGTAAGCGGCGTACTGCAGGTCGTAAAGCGCGGCGTTGTCGTCGTAGATCATGTCGGTCGCTGCTCCGGGTGGGCTTGCCGCCGGCTCACTCCCACTCGATCGTGGCGGGCGGCTTGCTGGTTATGTCGTACACCACGCGGTTCACTTCGGGCACGGCGTTCGTTATGCGGCTCGAGACCGTGGCCAGGAACTCGTGCGGCAGCTGCACCCAGTCGGCTGTCATGCCGTCCACGCTCGAGACCGCCCTGAGGGCCGCCATGTAGGCGTACGTGCGGCCGTCGCCCATGACGCCAACGGAGCGCACCGGAGTCAGCACCGCTAGCGCTTGCCAGGTCTGCTGGTAGAGACCGAACTCGTGCAGAGCGCTGATGTAGATGTGGTCCACGCGCCTGAGGATGTCGAGCTTCTCAGCGGTCACCTCGCCCAGGCAGCGTACGGCCAGCCCTGGGCCGGGGAACGGGTGCCTCTCAACCAGCGCCTCCGGCATGCCGAGCTCGCGCGCCAGGTCGCGGACCTCGTCCTTGAAGAGGTAACGGAACGGTTCCAGCAAGCGGAAATCGAACTCCTCCGGCAGCCCGCCCACGTTGTGGTGCGACTTGATGTTGGCGGCGCCGGGCCCGCCGGCGGACTCGATGACGTCGGGGTAGAGGGTGCCCTGCGCCAGGAACTCGATCTTGCCGTGCTCGGCCTGGCTGCGGCGCGCCTCCTCCTCGAACAGCCGCACGAACTC
>CAZBBU010000069.1:0-7235 GCA_964489965.1 uncultured bacterium | reverse complement strand
CCTCGATGATGCGCAGGTTCGCCTGGTGGGGCACGAAGAGGCTGATGTTGTCTGCAGTCAGTCCGGCCCGGGCCACGGCGTCCAAGGTGGAGGTTTCCATGACCCGCACCGCGAACTTGTACACCTCGCGGCCGTTCATGTACAGCGAATCCGCCAGCGGAGTGCCGTCAGGCAGGGCCTTGCCGACGCTGCGGTGATGCAGGTGCTGGGCACCGTTGCCGTCGGCTCCGGTGATGATGGACTTGAAACCGAACGGCTCCTGAACGGCTTCCACGATGGCTGCGCCGGCGCCATCGCCGAAGAGGACGGCGGTGGAGCGGTCTTTCCAGTCGACGATCTTGGTCAGGGCCTCTGCGCCGATGACCAGGACTTTCCGGTGGCGTCCGGATTCGACCAGGCCCGCGGCCACGTCCAGGCCGTAGAGCCAGCCGGGGCAGGCTGCCAGCAGGTCGAAGGCGGCTGCCTTCAGGCCGAACTCCGCCTGCACCAGCGCGGCGGTTGAGGGGAACAGGGCGTCGGGGGTGTTGGTGGCCACGATGACCATGTCCACACCCTCAAGCGCCTGCTCACCGTGGCGCCGCACCAGGTCGCGCACGCTGCTCATGGCCAGGTCGGAGGTGTACTCGTCTTCGGCCGCGACGTGACGGCGATGGATGCCAGTCCGGGTGGTGATCCACTCGTCCGAGGTATCCATCATCTGTTCCAGGTCGAAGTTCGTAAGGACCTGTTCGGGGGCGTAGGCGCCGATGGCCGTAAGCCCTGCACGAATTTTCGTCATCGGTTAAGGAACCGGTCTGCGCCGCTCAGCAGCGCCACCAGTTCAGTCGACAGCCAGAACCCTGCGTCCGTCGTAATAGCCACAGGACGGGCAGATGGTGTGCGGCTGGGTCATCGCGCTGCAGTTCTTGCAGGCGACCAGCGTCGGTGCTGTCAGGAAGTCGTGGGCGCGACGTGAATCACGCTTGGCACGGGAGGTGCGCTTCTTGGGTACTGGGTGCTTGGCCATTTCTCTTTCCTACTCCTCTGTCGACTCCAGGTCGAAATCCTTCAGCGACGCGAACGGTGAATCATCGCTGTCTGCCTGTTCATGGTCCCTGCCGTAGGTGCCCGCCAGGTCCTCGCACTCCGGATCACCCGGTTCATGCGCGGCCGTCAGCGGTCGGTCCACGGTGAAGACCTCGGTCAGCAGGACGGTAAAGTCGACTTCCGGGCGTCCGAAAACCAGCACCTCGTCATCATCCTCGTCCAGCCGAATCGTGAGCCCCTCGACCCCGGGCCGGTACTCCATGGAGTACACGAGCTCCGATTCCCAGGAGACTTCCACCGGCTTCAGGCAGCGGCGGCAAGGCATCAGTGCCCGGCCACTCACGGTTCCCTGAAGCAGGTATTCACCAGCCCCTACGGAGCTGATTTCCAGGTGGTAGTCAAGCGGGTGTTCAAGCTCGAAGTCGTCCCCGACGAGGGAAGCTTCGGGTATGAATTGCCCGCTGGCCTCAACTTGCCCGTCTGCGAACGGGTCGTTGCGGAGCAGGCGCGAAAGATTCAGTATTACGTCCTGCTTCCAGACCATCCCTGTAGAGTATAGGTAGGCACCCAGGGGCTGTCAAGGACGGGGATAACGTTACGCTCGCCGGGAGCCACGGGTGCAATATACTGCCGGAACGCCGGATTGTGGCCAGTGAATTGGGAGAGCAGACTGTGGCAGTTGCTTCTGGAAACGGAAGACCGCGGGTGGCGGCTATCGATGATGACCCCGGCACGCTGAGGCTGGTGTCCCTGGCGTTGAGCCCGGATTACGACGTGATCGAGTACACGGATCCCCGCAGCGCGCTCGAGGCCTTCGAAGCGGGTGAGATTCCGGACCTGGTCATCTCGGACGTGATGATGCCGCAGATGGTCGGCTTCGACCTGCACGAGCGTGCGCGCGTGCTGCCGCAGATGAGGGCGGTCCCCTTCCTGTTCCTTTCCGCGATGAGTGACCGCGTGCACCAGCGGCGCGGCATGAGCCAGGGCGCGGATGATTACATAACCAAACCGTTCCGTGCCGCCGAGCTGCGTGACGCGGTGAGCACCCGGCTGCAGCGGGCTGACAGCCTGCGGTCGCATGATGACCGGACACTGGAGATAGCCAGCCTGGGTGGCATGAACCTGACCTTCGGCGGGAAGCGCCTGCAGTGGGAAGCCCGCAACGCCGCGCTGCTGCCGTTGTGCCTCCTGCACTCCGGCCGCAGCGTGCCGCTTCGTGAACTGCTCGACAACCTGTGGAACGAACCGGTGCAGGCCAACACGGTGCGGGTGCTCATCAACAGGACGCGCCGCATGCTGGAAGGCATAGGCGAGATTCGCGTGCAGGACGAAGTGGCCCACCTGGAACTCGAGCATGCAGTCAACTGGGACGCCCGCAACTTCGAAGACGCGGCGTTGAGCGCCATCTCGCGCTCGGACCCCGTGAAGGTCGAGGCTGCCCTGAAGCTGTACACGGGTGAGTTCCTGCCGGACTTCGACAGCCCCTGGGTGGACGAGCAGCGCGGTCATTACGAGAACCTGTACCTGGCGTTACTTGACGCCGCCATCGAGGCGGCTGCCACTCCGGCTGATGCCGAGGCCGCCCGCAGCCGACTGGAGGCATGGTACGGCGACTGAGCCGGCGCTCCCGCCGCCTTATACTTGTGCCTCATGTTCCAGGTGATTCCAGCAGTAGACATTCAGCAGGGCAGGGCAGTGAGGCTGTTCGAGGGCGACCCCGAACGCGAGACCGTTTATTTCACGGATCCGCTGGACGCGGCCAGGCACTGGCTGTCGCTTGGCGCTGAGCTGCTGCACCTGGTCGACCTTGACGCGGCTCTGGACCGGGGCAACAACTCCGATGTCATCGCGCAGATCGCCGGTCTCGGCGTCCGAACCGAACTGGGTGGCGGCGTCCGCAGCCTGGATGACGCGCGCGCCTGGCTGGCGCATGTCGACCGCGTCATCCTGGGTACCGCGGCAGTCACGAAGCCTGAACTGGTGGTGGAGCTGCTCGAGGAGTTCGGTCCGGAACGGGTCGTGGTCTCCCTTGACGCCCGTGACGGCCTGGTGGCGATCCGTGGCTGGACGGAGACCAGCGCCGTGAACGCCTTCGAGCTGGCGGCCACGCTGGCGGGGCAGGGCCTGCGGACGCTCATCTATACGGACGTGACCCGTGACGGCACCATGCTGGGCGTGAACCCGGAGCCGGTGTCGCAGATGCGCGATGCGTTCCCTCACGAGCTGCTTGCCGGTGGTGGCGTGGCCACGGACGCTGACCTGGACCTGTACGCCCACCTGGGCCTGAACGGCGCCATCGTGGGCCGGGCGCTTTACGAAGGGAAGATCAGCTATCCCCGAACTGCCTGAGGTCGAGACCGTCAGGCGCGAGCTGGCGCCCTGGCTGGCTGGTCGGCTGGTGCTGGAGGCGGGACTGGCGGCTGCGGAGGCCGGGCCCAAATACCGTGGTCTGGACCGGTTGGCTGGTCAGCAGATCGAGTCGGTTGAGCGCCGCGGCAAGTTCCTGGTGCTGCCGCTGCTGCGCGCCGGCGAGCGCCTGGATGATCTGGTCGTCCACCTGGGCATGACCGGCGTCATCAGCGCCAGCGAACCCTCGCGACCACAGCACCTGCGGGTGAAGCTGCGCCTGGACGCGGGCGGTGCGGCCCCTGTGATTCTGGGCCAGCAACAGTCGTCCGGTGAGCACCTTTACTTCACGGACATCAGGCGTTTCGGCCGTTTCCTGGTCACGCCCGCGGGGGACTACCGGGAGCTGCCCACCCTGCATTCCATGGGTCCCGAGCCGCTCTCGGACGACTTCACGCCAGAGGGACTGCAGGCGGCGCTTGCCAGGTCGGTGACTCCGGTCAAGACCTTCCTGCTCAGTCAGAAGCCGGTGGCAGGCCTTGGCAACATCTACGTTGACGAGGCGCTGTGGCGCAGCGGGATCCACCCGCTCACCCCGGCCAGAGGCGTGCCGCTGGAGCTGCTGCCGCCGCTGCATGCCAGTATCCGCGAGGTGCTGGCGGAGAGCATCGCTGCGGAAGGCACCACCCTGAGTGATTACCGGACCGTGAAAGGTTCGGGTGGGGCGTTTCAGGAACGCCTGCAGGCCTACGGCCGCAGCGGCCAGCCCTGCCTGCGCTGTGGCAGCACCATGGAGCGGCTTGTGGTGGGCGGGCGAGGCACTCACTTCTGTCCACGCTGCCAGCGGGTGCCCAGGCGGTAACCTCTGATTCATGCATGTGACTGAGATCCAGGTGAGGTTCGGTGACACTGACGCATTGGGCCACGTGAACAATGCGGTGTTCGCCACCTACGCCGAAACCGCCAGAATCGAGTTCTTCCGGGAAGTGGCCGGCATGTACAGCCGGCCGGGTGAGACGGGTGGTTTCATCCTGGCCCGGCTGGCCATCGACTTCCGTTCGCAGGTGCGGCTGGGCCAGAAGGTCGAGGTGGTGACGCGGCTGGAGCGCCTGGGCAACAGCAGCCTCACCGTTGCCCAGCAGGTGCTGGCCGACGGGATTCTGGCCGCGGACATCGAGGCGGTGGCGGTCAGCTTCGACTACGTTCTGCAGAAGCCCGTGCCGCTCACGGATGAGTTGCGCCGGATCGGTGCACGGTTGCTGGCCGGGGAAGGCTGAGTTCAGCGGCACTCGAAGAGGCCCTGCTCTGTCAGCAGGTGGGTCATGCGGATGTCGTGCTCCAGCATGGGTACGTGCGCCAGTATCAGTGTGCTGTGGGTCACGCCTACCAGCGGGATGTGCCGCAGCTGTACGAGCAGCCTGTCATAGTGTCCGCCGCCATGGCCGAGCCGGCCTCCGGAGCGGTCAAAGGCCAGCCCGGGCACCAGTGCCAGGCCGATCTGCCCGGGTGACAGCCGGGGCGTTCCGGCCGGCGGTTGCAGGAACCCCAGCGGGTGCCGTTCCAGCGGCATGCCCGGCTCAAGCCGGTGGATGGTCAGGCGGTCTCCGGCGGTGCGGGTGACGGCCAGCGGCTGAGTGGTCATCGCGCTGAGTTCTGACGGGTCGGGTTCGAAGCGTGTAGGCAGCCAGGTGAGCACGTGCTCAGCCGGCCTGAGGCCGTTCAGCAGGGGCCGCAGCGCCTGCAGCTCAGGTGCATGCGGAGCGAGTTCCCGCCTGCGGCTTCTGGCCTCGGCCCGGAGCCGGACCTTGAGCTCGCTCACGTCTTCCATATGCATCGACTGTAGCGAAAGTGGCCTGGGAGGTATGAAGTTCCCTGCCTGGCCGTGATAATGGCGGCATGACAGACAATGACGCGGTACCCACGGCCGGCACTGATGCCGCCCCGGCACCCACCACCACGACGGTTCATCACCTGGTCGACAAGCGCTTCGTCGGCATCACACCTGATGGCATGCGGCTCATGCTCGACGGGGAATCTGAAGCCCAGACGGGCATGCGCCCCATGCAGGTGCTTCTTAACGCGGTTGGCGCCTGTGCCGCTTATGACATCGTTGCCATGATCGGGAAGCGCCGGCTGAAGATCGAGGATTACCGGGTCGAGCTGCGCGGTGACCGTGCGGCAGGCACTCCGGCCTATTACACGCACATCCACGCGGTGCATCACTTTCGTGTGCCGGGGCTCACCGAGGAAGTCGCCATGCGATTCGTTGAGCTGGGCATGACCCGCTACTGCTCGGTGGCCGCCAGCCTCAAGGCAGACGTAACCTTCGAAGTGCGGCTGGAGGAGTGACGCTGATCAGGCCTTGAGTGGCCCGTTGGTGTCCGGCAGGTCGGGCAGTTCATCGCTCTGTGAGACTGCGAAGCCCGTCTGCACCCCCATCAGGTAGGACAGCTTGATGACGAACATCAGCGTTTCGGTGTCACCCGAATCGACAAGTGATTGCAGGTACTCGAAGGTGCCGTTGGGCAGCTCCACGTTGTCGATCTGTTCGCTGTGACGCTCGCGCATGGCTTCCAGGAATTCGCGAATCTGGTCCAGGTCAGTCATGGGCCTCAGTCCCTGTCAGTCCCCGCCAGCTCCTCAAGCCATTCGATGACGGCGGTGGCGGTCCCCTCGTTGGTGGCCAGTGGCACGTGGTGCACGTCGCAGATGCGCAACAGCGCCGAGACGTCAGGTTCGTGTGGCTGGGCAGTAAGGGGATCGCGGAAGAAGATGACGGCCAGCACCTGATCTTCTGCGATCCTGGCGCCGATCTGCAGGTCACCTCCCTGCGGGCCTGACTGCACCAGGTCCACGTTCAGGTCAAGCTCGGTGCGCAGGCGGGTGCCGGTGGTGCGGGTGGCGACCAGCCTGAAATGGCGCAGGGTCTCCTGGTGGCGCTCTACGAACGCGGCCAGCTGCTGCTTCCTTTCATCGTGAGCGATGAGTGCGACGTACCTGTTCACTGGGCCCATAGTGACACAGCCGTCCGTCCAGCGCGGTTACGGCGGCGTAAAAGTTAACATGCGGTCATTGAACGGGCCCCGCGCAACACGGGGTTGCATAGGAGTAGAAGCATGCTGGATTTTGTCGATGTCGCAGGGCTGCTCACGCCCGAGGAACGGCAGGTGCGTGAGAGCATCCGCCGGTTCGTGGACCAGGAAGTCCTGCCGCACGTGGAAGATTGGTGGCGTGACGAGATGCTGCCCCGCCACCTGGTGGGCACCTTCGGCGAACTGGGCCTGATGGGCGCCAACCTCCCGGAGGAGTACGGCGGAGCGGGGCTCAACAACACGGCCTACGGCCTGATGATGTACGAGATCGAGCGGGGCGATTCCGGCCTGCGCAGTTTCGTGAGCGTCCAGAGTGCCCTGGTCATGTACCCGATCTACGCCTTCGGCTCGGAGGAACAGCGCCGCGAGTACCTGCCGAAACTCGCCACCGGTGAGATGATCGGCTGCTTCGGACTGACCGAGCATGACGGCGGCTCCGACCCGGGTGCCATGCGGACCCGCGCTCGCAGGGACGGTGACGACTGGATCCTCAACGGCTCCAAGATGTGGATCACCAACGGGCACATCGCCGACATCGCAGTGGTCTGGGCGGCGGATGACGAGGGAGTGATCCGCGGCTTCGTGGTGCCCACCGGCACGCCCGGCTTCAGCGCCAACAAGGTGCGCAACAAGTTCAGCCTGCGTGCTTCCGAGACCAGTGAACTGGTGCTGGACAACGTCCGTCTGCCCGCGGATGCGCTGCTCCCGGAAGGTACTGGCCTGAAGGCGCCGCTCAGTTGCCTGACCCAGGCGCGCTACGGCATCGCCTGG